>CAZAIR010000006.1:0-23628 GCA_964485225.1 uncultured Burkholderiaceae bacterium | reverse complement strand
AGTTCCAGCACCTTGATGATGAGGTCGATCTTCTCTAGGCTGCCGAACAGCAGCGTGTTCATCAGCTTGTAGGTCTCAAACAAGAACTTGCCCAAGATGCCGATGATGATGGCCACCAAGCCCACGTAAAAAAACAGCATGGTGAAGCGCATGCCGTAGAGCAGGGAACCTACGCTCGAGAGAAGTTTGTCCATCATGGGCCTGAAAAACGGCAAGTTCGGGGCACTGGCACGGCGTGCCATGGGCCCAAGCACGGAAAGGGGCGGATTGTGGCTGCTCTGTGTGGGCTCAAGCCGTGGCGCCGCCGCTCGCGTGCAGGTCGGTCTTGGCGGCTTGGGCGGTGGCCAGTGCCAGCCGGATGGCGGCGACTTGGTCAGCCAACGGCAGGGTGAACACACTGGCCAAGGCGCCGAGCTGGCCCGGCACATAGGGCAGGTGGATGAAGCCCGCGCGCGCGCCAGGTCGGCGGCGCAGGGCGTGCATCAGCCCGTAAAACACGTGGTTGCAAACGTAGGTGCCGGCGGTTTGCGACACCGTTGCTGGGTAGCCGGCTTGCTGCAGGGCCGTCACCATGGCTTTGATGGGCAGGGTGCTGAAGTAGGCGCTGGGGCCGCGCGGCTCGATGGGGGTGTCGATCGGCTGTTGTCCTTGGTTGTCGGGCATCGGGGCGTCGTCCACGTTGATGGCGACGCGCTCCACACCGATGGCCGTGCGCCCACCGGCTTGCCCCAAGCACACCACCAGCTCCGGCTGCAGCCGCCGCAGCGCTGCCGTCAGCTGGGCCCTGGCTTCACCGAACACACAGGGCAGTTGCAGCGCCTGCACGGTGGCACCTCCCACGCTGGCGCCGGCCAGGGCCTGTGCCACCTGCCAGGAGGGGTTCAGCGCTTCGCCGCCGAAAGGTTGGAAGCCGGTGAGCAGGATGCAGGGTGCGCGCATGCGCACCATTGTTGCCCCGGCGCCGAAGCGCCATCCGAGCGCGTCAGGACCAGCCGATGGACGCAGCAACGGCCAGCAGCAGCATGGCGACCACAAAGTACGCCGCTTGCAAGGGCAGCATCCAACGCACCCAGGTGGTGTACGGGATGCCCGACAGTGCCAGCACGCCCACGGTGATGCCCGATGTCGGGATGATGGTCGTGGTCAGTTCGCCGAACTGGAAGGCCAGGATAGAGGTCTGGCGGGTGACGCCCACCAGGTCCGCGAGCGGCGCCATGATGGGCATCGTCAAGGCTGCTTGGCCGGTGCCGCTGTGGATGAAGAAGTTGATCACCGACTGGATGACGAACATCTTCTGTGCCGAGAACACCGCGCTGCTGGATTCCACGTAAGGCACCAGCGAGTGCAGCATGGTGTCGATGATGTGGCCGTCGCGCAGCAGCACCACGGTGCCTTTGGCCAAGGCGATGACGAGGGCGGTGCTGACCATGTCGCGCGCGCCTTGCAAGAAGGCGGCGACCCAGTCATCGGGCTTCAAGCGCGCCACCACGCCCACGGCGATGGACATGACCAGGAACAGCGCGGCGATCTCGTGGATGTACCACTCGAACTTGACCACGCCCACGATCATCCCGACCAAGGTGGCCGCGAACAGGCCCAGCACCAGCTTGTGCTGGAGCGTCATGCCCTGGAAGGCTTCGAACTCGGCCAGGTTCAGGGTTTTACGCTTCTCCTCGTCCATGGCGAAGGTCGGACTCAGCGTGGGGTCGCGCTTGATGCGGGCGGCGTACCACATGAGGAAGGCGATGGTCAGCAGCGTGAAGATGACCCAGCAGATCGCCCGAAAGCCGATGCCGGAGAACAGCGGCACGCCGGCAATGCCTTGCGCCACGCCCACGTTGAACGGGTTCAGGAAGGCGGTGGCAAAGCCGATTTGCGAGCCCGCAAACGGGATGGCCACACCCGTTACCGTGTCGTACTTCAGGGCCAGCGCCAGCGGGATGAAGATCAGCACGAAGGGGATCGCCTCCTCGGCCATGCCGAAGGTGGCCCCGCCGAGCGAAAACATGGTCACGAACAGCGGTATGACGCAGGCGCGCACCAAGGCCGAGTGGGTGTGTGCCTTGGCCACCGTTTTGATCATGGCGTCGATGGCTTCGGTCTTGTGCAGCACGTTGAACACGCCGCCCACGATGAGCACAAAGCCAATGATCAGCGCCGCCTCGACAAAGCCCTTGAGCGGCGCGGTGAGCAGGGCCACCAGCCCTTGCGGGTTGCTGGCGATGGTGCGGAACGAGTCCGGGTCGATGACCTTCTTGCCGTTCACCATCTGGGTGTCGTACTGACCACCGGGCACGAACCAAGTGGAAAGCGCGATCAGCGCCAGCAGCGCGAACAGCAGGACAAAGGTGTTGGGAAGCTTGAGTTTCATAGGGCGATCCAGGTTCAGTGCGAACCAGTTTGTCGCCCTAAGCCCATAGAGACCCTAGGGTTATCTGGGGGGCTGGTGACCGGCTGCAAACCGATGTCGCTTCAGCGCAATCGGTGTTGCAGCCAAACCCCGCCAGCGCCGGCAAACCCTCATGCGTAGCCGATCGCCACCGCCCCGATGACGAAGACCGATGCCAGGCTGAACAGCCACAGTTGGAAGCGCCAAATGAAGCGGAACCACAGCGCCCAGTCCAGCTTGCACACGCCCAAGCAGCCCACCAAGCTGGCCGAGGTGGGGATGATGATGTTGGTCAGGCCATCACCCAGTTGGAAGGCCAGCACCGCCACTTGGCGGCCAACGCCGATCAAGTCGGACAGCGGCGCCATCAAGGGCATCACCAGCGCGGCTTGACCGGAGCCGGAGGGCACAAAGAAGTTGGTGATGGATTGCAAGGCCAGCATCAACCAGGCCGACAGCGCCGTGGGCAGGCCCGACAGCCCATCGCCCATATGGAACAGCATGGTGTTCAGGACGGAAGGCTTGGCCGGGTTGTCACCCCCCAGCATCAACACCAAACCCTTGGCCAGTGCCACCACCAGGGCAGCGGGCAGCAGGTCGGCCGCACCTTGGCGGAACGCGCCAGCCAGGTTGTTGGCGTCGCAGCCGGGCTGGCGAGCCACCCATGCGATCAAGCCGCAAACCAAGCCGATGGTGAAGAACTGGCTGGCGATCTCGGGGATGTAGTAGCCCCAGGCCAGTACGCCCCAAGTGACCCACACCATGCCGGCGGCCAGGGTCAGCAAGATCAATTGATCGGCGCGCGACAAGGTGGTTTCGCTCTCGGCCCCTGGCTGCGCATCCGCGTGCAGAAAGTGCTTTTGGTCTGACGCCCAAGCCAGTGACTTGCCCGGGTTGGCCTTGACCCAATTGGCGTAGCGCATCAAGTAAACGATGCCGAACAGCGTGAAAGTCGCCCACATCACCAGCCGCAGTTCGGCCCCCGAGCCCACTGGAATGCCTGCGATCCCCTGGGCAATGGCCACGCCAAAGGGGTTCATCCAACTGGTCCCAAAGCCGATCTGGGTGGCCACGTAAGTCACCATCACGGCGCAAATGCTGTCGTAGCCCAGTCGCACCAGCAGCGGGGTGAGCAAGATGCAGAAGGCGATGGCCTCCTCGCCCATGCCAAAAACCGCGCCGCCTAGCGAGAACAGCAGGAACAGCAGTGGCATCAGCAGGTAGAGGTGGTTAGCGCCACGGCGGATCAGCACCGTCAACCCGCGGTGGATGGCACCGGTGTGCATGATCATCCCGAAGGCGCCGCCAATGACAAGGATGAAGGCGACCACGCCGATCGCGCTGCCTTGCTTGCTGCCGCTGACCATGCCTTCGAACACGAAGTTCAAGAATCCCATCGTGTCGCCGCTGCCGAACAGGGCCACGCCGGTCCAGTCTTCAACGATGCGGAAGCTCTCCGGGATCAGGCGCGGCTTGCCATTGACCTGCTGCACTTCGAACACGCCGGCGGGCACCACGTGCGACAACATCGCCAGAAAAGCGGCCATCAAGAACAAGATGACGAACACGTCCGGCATCGCAAACGGGCGTTTGGTGGTCATGGCGCGCGGGGCCTCGGCAGGCTGAAGGGAGGGGGCCGCAGTGTGGCCAGTGGCGCGCCCGTGCCCGAGACATGGGCTTGAGCGGCATAGGGGCATGGCGCGCCCGGCGCAATTCGATGTCGTTTTGACGCAAGCCCCGTGGGGCGTTAGCGCGGCATCAAGGGCTTGAGGAAGCGGTTCTCAGCCCAGCGGAACACGGCCACCAGGCTCAAGGTGAGCACCAAATAGAAGGCGCCGGCGGTGAGGTAGGCCTCAAAGGGGATGTAGTGCACCGCGTACACGCGCTTGGCCGCGCCGGTGATGTCCACGATGGTGACCAGCATCGCCAGCGAGGTGCCGTGCAGCATGAAGATGGCTTCGTTGCCATACGCCGGCAACGCCCGGCGCAGGGCCGAGGGCAGCACGATGCGGCGCATCATGGTGAGGCGGTCCATGCCGTAGGCCTTGGCGGCTTCGATCTCGCCGCTGGGCAGCGCGCGGATGGCGCCGGCCACGATCTCGGTGGTGTAGGCCGCGGTGTTCAGCACAAAGGCCAAGCAGGCGCAGAACCAGGCGTTTTGCAGCCATGTCCAGGCCAGGCTGTTGCGCACCGCCTCGAACTGGCCCAAGCCGTAGTAAATCAAGAACAGCTGCACCAGCATCGGGGTGCCGCGGAAGACGTAGGTGTAGGCCCAGATGGGTCGCCACACCCAAGGGCTGGGCATGGCGCGCAGCACGCCCAAGGGGATGGCGATCACCAATCCCAATACCAGCGACACCGCCAGCAGCTGCAGCGTGACGCCCACGCCGCTCAGGTACAGCGGCAGGTTGTTGGCGATGGTTTGCCAGTTCTCTGTCATGTCAGTGGCGCCCACCCATCCGAAGCCACTGAGCGCCCCCTAGGGGGTTGGCGAGCGACAGCGAGACTGGGGGCTTCATAGGACACCTTGGCGCACGCCAATGGCGAGCTTTTTCTGCGCCCAGGCAAAAAACAGCTCACTGATGCTGGTGAACAGCAGGTAGATCAGGGCCACGGCCAGGAAGAACACAAAGGGCTCTTTGGTGGCACCAGCGGCGTCGCCGCCGCGCTTCATCAGGTCGTCCAGGCCGATCACCGACACGATGGCGGTGCTCTTGATCAGCACCAGCCAGTTGTTGCTGATGCCGGGCAGCGCGTGGCGCATCATTTGCGGCAGTTGCACCCGCCAAGCGGCTTGCCAGGGGCTCATGCCGTAGGCCAGCGCGGCTTCGCGTTGGCCCGGTGGCACGGCGAGGTAAGCGCCGCGGAAAGCTTCAGCCAAGTAAGCGCCAAAGATGAAGCCGATGGTGAGCACGCCAGCCACGAAGGGGTCAACGTCGATGTAGTCCTCGTGGCCCAAGCGCAGCGCCAAGTCGTTGACCAGCACCTGGCCGCCGTAAAACACCAGCAGCACCAGCACCAAGTCAGGGATGCCGCGCACCACGGTCGTGTACCACTGAGCCGGCCAGCGCAGGGTGCGGGCCCGGCTCATCTTGGCAAAGCAGGCCACCAGCCCCAGCCCCAAGGCCACCCCCAGCGATGACAGCGCCAGGCTCAGGGTGAGCCAGGCGCCTTCGATCAGGCTGGGTAGGAAGCCATGGAGCATGGGACGAGGGCGATGCCCGGTTTACTTCTTCTTGGGCGCCACGTCGTAGGCGAAGTACTTGCTCGACAGCTTTTTGTACTCGCCGCTGGCGTTCACGGCATCGATGGCGGCATTGAACTGCGCGCCCAGGGTCTTCTCATCGGCTTTGCGCAAACCGATGCCGATGCCCACACCGAAGTACTTCTCATCATCGATATCAGCGCCAACGAAGCTCATGCCCTTGCCTGCGGGCGTCTTCAGGAAGCTGTCAACGGCGAATTTGTCGACCAGGGTGTAGTCCACGCGGCCGGCCTTCAGCTCCAGGTAAATCTGGTCCTGTGTTTGGTAGCGCACGATGGTGCTGTCTTTGTAGAGCGCAGCGACGTAGTTTTCGAACGTGGTGGCCGACTGCACGCCGATCTTCTTGCCCTTCAGCGCCGCGGGCGTCACGTCGGCCTTGGTGCCGGTTTTGGCCACGAAGGCGGCGGGCGAGGCCAGGTAGGGCTTGCTGAAGGCGATGGCCTTCTTGCGCTCTTCGGTGATCGACAGCGAGGCCACGATGGCGTCGATCTTGCGGGCTTGCAGGGCAGGGATCAGGCCGTCGAAGTCGGTCTTGACCAATTCGCACTCGCGCTTCATTTGGGCGCACCATGCCAGGGCCAGGTCGATCTCGAAGCCTTTGAGCTTGCCATCGGCGCCCACTTCGCTGAACGGGGGGTAAGCGCCTTCAACGCCGATGCGCAGCTTTTTGCCTTGGGCCGAAACAGAGGTGGTGCCAACGGCCAAAGCGACAGCGGCCAGAGCGACCAGGGTGCGACGGATCATGGGGGTTCCTTCAGGGAAGTTGGGAGAGAGAGCAAGCGCCGCACCTTAACGCCAGAAGCGCCCAGGTGGCCGACTCAGCGTGGCGAGATGTCGTAGGGAAAGTACCGCCGCGACATGCGCTGGAAGCTGCCGTCGTTGCGGCTGGCCGTGATCGCAGCATTGAACTGGGCGCCCAGTGTTGCCGCGTCGGCCTTGCGCAAGCCCACACCCACGCCGATGCCAAAGTACTTCGGGTCATTCAACTTCGGCCCCACCATCGCCAGGCCTTGACCGCTGGGTGACTTGAGGAAGGTGTCGGCTGCCACCGAATCCACCAAGGTGTAGTCGATGCGACCGCTTTTCAGGTCCAGGTAGACCTGGTCCTGCGTGGCGTAGCGGCTGATTTGGCTTTGACCGTAGAGCGCGGTCACGTAGGCCTCGTTGATGGTGGCCGACTGCACGCCGATCTTCTTGCCCTTCAAGGCGGCTGGGCTGATGTCGGCCGGGGTGCCGCTGCGCGCCAAGAAGGTTTGCGGCGTCGAGTAGTAAGGCTGGCTGAAGGCGATGGCCTTTTTGCGAGCCTCGGTGATGGAGAGCGAAGCCACGATGGCGTCGATCTTGCGCGATTGCAAGGCAGGGATCAGGCCGTCGAAGGCCAGTTGCACCAACTCGCAGTCGCGCTTCATGTGGGCGCACCAGTGGCGTGCCAAGTCGATTTCGAGACCCTTGAGCTGCCCGTCGGCGCTCACCTCGCTGAAAGGTGGGTAGGCGCCTTCCACGCCAATGCGCAGCTTCTGGGTTTGGGCTTCTACGCCAGGCGCAGCCAAGCAGGCCAGGATCAAGGGCAGGGTCCAGCGGCGGTGCAGCTTCATGGTGAGGGGGCTCGGTCAGGTTGCGGGGCCAACTGCGCGTCCAGCTGGGCGCGTTCGTCAAACACAAAACAGGTGCCGCGGTAATGCGCAGCGCCCACTTCTTCGAAGTACTTGAGGATGCCGCCTTCGAGCTGGAACACCGGGGCATCGGTGCCCAGCACCTCTTGCATCAGGATGGCGGCCTTTTCACAGCGGATGCCGCCGGTGCAGTAGCTGACCACGGTGTGACCGCTCAAGTCCTTGGCGTGGGCCTGCAGGGCGGCCGGGAACTCGGTGAATTTGCTGATGCGCCAGTCGACCGCTCCCTCGAAAGCCCCGGCGTCGACCTCGAAGGCATTGCGCGTGTCCAGCAGCTTCAGCGGCCGGCCAGCGTCGTCATGGCCTTGGTCGAGCCAACGCTTGAGCGTGGCGGCGGGCAGCGCTGGGGCTCGGCCGGTTTCCGGGCGGATGGTGGGGCAGTCCATGCGGATGATTTCGCGCTTGCACTTGACCTTGAGCCGCTTGAAGGGCTGTGTCTCGCTCCAGCTCTCCTTGGCGCGCAGCGGTGCAAAGCGGGCGTCGGTTCGCAGGGCGTCCAGCCAGGTGTTCACTGCATCCGGTGCCCCGGCCAGGAACAGGTTGATGCCTTCGGTGGCCAGCAGCACGGTGCCCTTGAGGCCCAGGCTGGCGGCGTGGCTGTGCAGGGGCTGCACCAAATCAGGGGCGTCGGGCAGGGCCACGAACAGGTAGGCGCTGACGTTCAGGATGCGCATGGCTTCAGCGGGCGGCGTCGATGAAAGCTTGGGCAGCGGCCAGCGAGGCCACCGGGTCCTCCAACTGCGGCACATGCCCCAGGGTGGGCAAGATTTTCAGCTCGGGCGCCGGTGCGCCGGATGCGCGACCCTTGAGGTAGGCCTGAGCCGTGGCGGGTGGGATGAGGCGGTCGCGCTCGCCCCACAGCAGCAGCGTCGGCGCCGTCACCTTGGCCCACTCGGCGGTGTGGAAGCCAGCCTTGGTCTCCTTCAGCAGGGTGTCGATGCGGTCGCCCAAAGCAGCGCGATTCCCTTCACGCACACTCATCTCGTAGAAACGGTCGACGGTGGCTGAGCTCACGCGCTCTGGGTTGCCGAACACGGCCTCGGCGCTTTGACGCACCAAGTGGCGTGGCAACAGGAACTGGCTGATCCAGCCAGTGACCGGGTTGGCGCTGAGCAAAAAGCCCACGGGCACCTGCTCGGGCGTGAAGGGCAGGCCCGAGGGGTCGACCAGCACCAGGGCGGCCACGCGCTCAGGGTGCGTGGCGGCGGTCATCCAGGCCACCTCGCCGCCGAGTGAATTGCCCACCAGCACGGCGCGCCGCACCTTCAAATGGTCCATCAAGGCGCTGGCAAAAGCCACGTAGGCGCGGATGCCATGGTCGCCGTCGGCAGCCGGGCCGGTGAGGCCGAACCCGGGCAGATCGGCACGGATCACGCGGCGTGTCTTGCTCAATTCGCGCGCCCAGCCGTCCCACGTGTGCAGGCTGTCACTCGTGCCGTGGAACAGCACCAGGGGCAGGGGGTCGGTGCGGGGGCCTTCGTCGCGCAGGTGCGTGAGCTGGGTGTGCCCCCCCACTTTCAGCTCGATCAGTTCCGAAGGCGGCGGGGCCCAGCGCGCCACCAGCGTCTCTACGGGGCGGTCGGGCGCTTTGAAGAGACCGATCGCCAGTGCAAAGACGAGCAGCAGCAGACCAACCAGGCGGATGGCCCAGTCGCCGAGGCGGCTGCTGTTGCGGCTCAAGGCGCGGGCGGTGCGGTCACGCGGACCGGCACGCTGGTGCTACACAAGTCCACCCGGCCCGTGCTTTGCACGTACCAGCCGGTGCGGTAGCGGCGTGTGTGCAGCAGGTTGGCCCAGGCGGCGGTGTCGGTGCGCAGCACGCGCACTTGGGGGCGTTCGGCGGGCGGGATGTCTGCCAACAAGCGGGCCCTGAGCAGCGGAGGGCGCGCCTCTTGCGGACCATAGAAGCCCATTGCTCCACCGCCACGCGGCAAGGCGGCCAGATGTTCGATGCCCTTGAGGATGCGCCCCACGACGGTGATGTTGAGGTCCAGTGCGCGGGGGGCATGGCCGATCACGGCATACAGCGAGCTGCCGTTGCTGGAGTCGATCTCGTTGCTTCGGCCGGCACCCACCGCGCCATAGCAGTGCGCCAGCCAGGCGCGGCCTTGGGCGGTTTTGGCCGGATCGGCGCCGACGGGCATGCCGTCCACAAAGCCGCTCAGCGGCGTCCAACCGTCGTTCTCGGTCAGTGCCGTCAGTGGCAAGCCTGCCAGGGCGGTGTCGAACTCGGCCGGCAGCTTGGCTTTGGCGGCCTCGGGCAGCGGGCGGCTCTTCGCGTTTTCGGCCCCCGGCGGATCGCCCGGGTCGCCCCATTGGGTGACGAAGTTGTCTTGCACCCGCAGCACGGCCAAGCCGTCGAAATAACCGCCTCGCACCAGGGCGCGGATGTTGGCGGCGTGCGCCGGCGCGAAGCGCGGGGCCAGCTCCATCACCACCTGCTGGGCAGGTGCACTGTCTGGGCTGCCTGCTGGGCGGATGTCCATCAGCACCAAGTCGTTGGGATCGGGCTCGCGCCAGTCGGCTGGGGTGGTGGCGTTGAGCACGTCAGCACTGCTGATGGCCGGCGTGCCGGCGCTGCGCTGGGCTGCCACTTGGCGGGCAGCGGCGGCATCGGCCTCGGTGGCGGCAGCCAGCGCGGCGGCACCCGCCAACATGCCCGGGGCGCTGTCACTGCCCGCGGCCTTGGCCGTGCCTTTGGCCGTGGCAGGGGCCTTGGGCCGTGCCCGCGGCTTGGCCTTGGCTTTGGATTTGGCGGCCTTGTTCGTTTTGGCAGCGGCGGGCTTCTGGGCCGGGGCGGCCTCGGCCGAGGTGCTGATCAGGGTGGCGGAGGACAGGGCCAAACTGGTGGCCAAGCTGGCGGCCAGCGCGCCCAGGCGCAAGCGGGTGGGGAAGGGCATGGCGCTATGGCGCAGCCTTGGGGCTGCGCAGCTACTTCAAGGGCTGCGGAGCATACCGGCGGCTCAGCCCTGCAGCGGGGCTGTGGCCCACGGTGATGTCAGCGTTTGTCGGGCGTGGCCTGCGGTCTTCAGGGCTGACCCGCGTTGCGCAAGGCGCTCAAGCGCTCGCCCAGGGCAATCACGCCCATCGCGTAGTAGGACGATCGGTTGTAGCGCGTGACAACCCAGAAGTTCTTGCTGGTCAAGGCGGGACTGCGTTCGGCGCCGCCGTTTTCCAGCTCGATGTAGGCCCAGGGGCCGTGCGTCTCCAGCTCGGGCGGCACAGCCACGCCGGCAGCGCGCAGCATGTCCGGCGTCCAGGTGGGCTCGATGTCGGGCTGCGCCAAGCGCGCGCGTTCGGCGCCATCGGCAGGGGCGTCCACCCAGCGGTGCGTGGGCATGCCGCGCTGCCAGCCATGGTCAACGAGGAAATGGGCGATGGAGCCGATTGCGTCCACCGGGTTGCCAATCAAATCGATGTGGGCATCGCCGTCGAAGTCCACCGCGTGGGCACGCCAGCTGCCTGGCATGAATTGCCCGTAACCCATGGCGCCAGCGAAGCTGCCGTTGAAGCTGGTGGGGTCGCGGGCCTCGGTGCGGGTCAGCAGCAGGAATTCACCCAACTGCTCGCGGAAGAAGGGGGTTCGGTCGCTGCGGCCACCAGGGAAGTCAAACGCCAGGGTGGTCAAAGCATCCAGCACCCGGTAATTGCCCATGATCTGGCCGTAATTGGTTTCCACGCCCAAGATGCCCATGATGAGGCTGGCGGGAACGCCGTAGGTGGCCTCGGCGCGGGCCAAGGTGTCGGCGTGCTCAGCCCAAAAGCGCAGGCCGGCTTGCAGGCGCACCGGCTCCACGAACCGGTCGCGGTAGGCCCCCCAGTCCTTGGGCACGCCAGCTGGCGCCGGCATCATCAGTTGGGCAGCGCGCTTTTGGTAGCGGGCCTGACCGAGCAAGGCAATCACTTCTTCCGCTTGCCAGCCGTTCGCCGGCGCCCAGGTTTGCGCCCAAGCGGCCACATCGGCCCGCTGACCGTAATCCCCTGCGGCGCCGCCGTGTGCGGGGTCACCAAAGCCGGGTGTGTGCGCAGGCGTGCGCAGGGCGGATGTCTTGCGTGCGCCGGGCTTCTTTGGCTTGGCCTTCGGTCTGGCCTTGGTTTGGGCCTGGGCCTTGGGCTTGGGTTGGGCCTCGAGGGCCTTGGGGCCGCTGGCGAAGGAGGCCGGTGCGCCCAGCGCCAAAGAGGCCAGCAGGGCGAGGGTCAGAGATCGGAACAGGGTCAACAACATGGGCGCGATACAGAAGAAGCGGAGCGGCCGGCTTGACCCCGCGCAAACGCCAGGGCCACCGATTGCGGCATCATCGGGCATGGAGGTTTTCCCATGAGCCTGAGACCCCGTAAAGCCGCAGCCCTGGCCCTGCCAGCTCCCGCGTCAGAGGCCAGTGCGCAGCCAGCGAAGGCGCGTCGTCCATCGCGACAAGCTGAGGCGGTGGAGCGTGGGGTGCAGCGTGCTGCGACCCGCAAACTGGCCGCCGTACGAGAGGTGCTGCACAAGGATCACCGCGGTGCACTGCTCGACGCCGAAGCCGTTGTGCAGTTGCGGGCCCTGGTCGCAGGTGCTTCGCCGGATGAAGCCAAGGCGCTGCGCAAAGCCCTGTTCGAGCGCGAGACCGATCAGCCCCTGACGCCTGGCGTGGACCCGGACACCGAGTTGCACCCCAAGTGGCGAGATGGCCGCTACCCCTACAAGAACTTGCTGAGCCGCAAGCGCTACGAGCGCGAGAAGTACCGGTTGCAGGTGGAGTTGCTGAAGCTGCAGGCTTGGGTGAAGGAGACCGGCCAGCGGGTGGTGATCTTGTTCGAGGGGCGCGACGCTGCCGGCAAGGGCGGCACCATCAAACGCATGATGGAGCACCTGAACCCGCGCGGTGCCCGTGTGGTGGCGCTGGAGAAGCCGAGTGAGGTGGAACGCGGCCAGTGGTACTTCCAGCGTTACATCCAGCACCTGCCCACCCGCGGCGAGATCGTTCTGTTCGACCGCAGTTGGTACAACCGCGCTGGCGTTGAGCGCGTGATGGGTTTTTGCACCCAGGCCGAGTACGACGAATTCATGCGCCAGGCCCCCGAGTTCGAGCGGCAGCTGGTGCGCAGCGGCGTGCACCTGTTCAAGTTCTGGTTCTCAGTGAGCCGGGCCGAGCAGCGACGCCGCTTCAAAGAGCGTGAAGCCCACCCCTTGAAGCAATGGAAGCTGAGCCCGGTGGACATCGCTTCGCTGGACAAGTGGGACAGCTACACGCAGGCCAAGGAGGCCATGTTCTTGCACTGCGATACCGCCGATGCACCTTGGACGGTGGTCAAGAGCGACTGCAAGAAGCGCGCGCGTTTGAACGCCATGCGATACCTGCTGCACCGCCTGCCGTACACCAACAAGGACCTGCGCACGGTGGGCGTGGTGGATCCCTTGGTCGTTGGCCGCCCCGCCTTGGTGTCGGTGCCAGACGAAGACTTGCTGGCCAGCACCGGCCCTGGTTGAAGCCGCCCATGCGCCCTGATACCGCCCCACCCGGGCTGGAGCGCTGGCTGTGGCGGCACTTGCCTGCCGCTTGGGTGCTGGGCAGTGGCACGCCTTGGATGGCCACGCTGTTGCGGCATTGGGCCAGCTCGGCCGGTTTTTGGCCCGGCACCGAGGCCGAGTTGGGTCTGTGGACTTACACCAGTGCGGGGTGGACGGCCCTGATGACGGTGCTGGCCGTCACCGTCGGTGTGGGCTGCGTGGTCGTGCGCGTGATGAAAGGCCCGGCCTACACGGCCGACAGCTACCCCCCAGCGCCGCGCACCAACCCCTTGGCGCAAGCTGCTGACGCGCCGCCCCATCGCGGGCCGGGGCGGTTACCGTGAATTGGGCAGGGTCGACACCGCGGTATTGAAGCGGCGCCACCATGCGCGCCAACGCGCAGCGGTTTGCCAACGGCCGCGCCATCCGCTGGGTGTTGGCACGTTTGCGCCGTAGCGCCAGGCCTCCAGTTCCAACAGCAGCTGCGCGAGCTCATGTGCTGCTGCGCCGTGCTGGCGCACGGCGGCATCGGCCCAGCGCAAGGGCGACTGGTGGGCCATGGTGGCGATGCCTTTGGCCTTGAGACGGGTTTGCACAGCAGCCCGGTGGCGTTGCCAGGGGGAGCGGCGGCGCTCGCGCCACCGCTGCCACAGCAGGCCCAGCAAGGCCAGACTGCCGATCACGTAAGCCGCCGCGTAGCCCAAGGTGTCCCAGTTGGGTTGCCGCACCCCCAGGCGCTTGAGCAGGTCGAATTGCTGGTCGCGCTGGTAACCCAGCACGTATTGGCGCCACTGCAGGTCGATGTTCTCGCCGAGTTCTCGCAAAGCGATCCACAGGTTGGGGTTCAAAGCGTCGACAGCGCCGCGAAACACACCAGCCGGCGTTGGCAGGGCAACGCCGTTCTCGATCCGGTCTGGCGCCACGGCCGCAGTGGGATCGGCGCGCAGCCAGCCTTGGCCTTCTACCCAGTACTCGGCCCAGGCATGGGCGTTGGCGTTGCGCACCACCAACCAGCCGTCCTGGGGCTTCGGGTCGTGCCCTTGGTAGCCAGTGACCACGCGCGCCGGGATGCCCGCGCTGCGCAGCACCACCACGAAGGCGCTGGCGTAGTGCTCGCAAAAGCCCTCGCGGCGGTCGAGCCAGAACTCGTCGATGGCGTGCGGGCTGAACTCGCCGTACACGCCGGGCGACAGCGTGTAGCGGTAGGGCTGGCGGCGGATGTGCGTCATCACCGCCTGCACGAAGGCGGGGGTGTCCGCGCTGCGCGCACGCAGTGCTTGGGCCCAAGCTTGGGTGCGCGGGTTCAGGGCGCGCGGCAGCTGGCGCGCCAAATTCAAGCTGGGGTGCTCGGTGAGCGGCCCCATCACCGCGTTGCTAGATGGCACGGCCACCGTGAGCAAGCGCAACGGCTCGGTGATGGCGCGTGGCGCCATCCACACCAGATCGGCGTTGCGGCGCAGGGTCAGCGCCTCACTCACGGCCCAGGTTTCCATGGGTTGACCTGGGCTGTGCTCCAACACCGGCAACTGCTGCATGCGCTGCGGCTCCGCCAGCAGCTCGTAGCGCAGCACGCTACCGGTCAGCACCAGGGCGTCGGGCAGCACCGTGGCAGTGGGCCGGGGGGTCCAGTTCATGCCGTCAAAGGCAGTGAGCACCGGGCCGCGGATGTAGAAGTCGCGCGGCGGCGGCAGCTTGCCTTCGATCGCGCGGATGCGCATGGCGATGCGGTCGTCGGTGGCCAGCAAGGCCACTTGGCCAAAGCTCATCTCGTCACTCAAGCCCGTGGTGGCGCTGGCACCGCCCTGGCCCCACAGCGGTCCGATGCGCGGGAACAGCAGGAACAGCAGCACCATGGCCGGCAGGCCGAAGGCGGTGGTGCGGGCAGCCTCGCGCGCGGCGGTGCGCAAGCTGGGCTGGCCCAGCGGCATTTGCGACAACACCAGGGCGGTGAGCAGGCCCCACACGGTGACCAGGGTCCACAGGGCGATAAGCAGGCTTTGCGAATGCAAAAACTGCGTCAGCACCAAAAAGAAGCCCAGGAAGAACACCACAAAGGCGTCGCGCCGTCCGTGCATCTCCAGCAGCTTCAGCGCCATCAGCACGCACACCAAGGTCAGCCCGGCCTCGCGGCCAATCACCACCCCGTGCGTGAGCTTGGCCGCGGCTGCGGTGCCCACCATCAAAAGCAGCAGCACCCAGCGCGAGGGCAGCGGCGCCCCGCGCCAAGCCAGCCAGCCGCGCCAGGCCAGCAGGGCCAAGGTCAAGCCGCTGGCCCACGGCGGTAAGCGCAGCAGGTGCGGCGCCACAGTGAGGGCCACCACGCCGATCAGGAAGCCGGTGTCGCGCTGTTCGCGGGTGAAGGGCTGTGACAGGCCCTGCCAAGTTGTGCCCATCAGCCTTGCACCATGGCCAGTTGCTCGAGCGCTTGACGCCGGTGCTGCGGACCTTGCCCCAGCGGCAAGCCGGGCTGACCCGGCAGGCGCAGGCCCCAGTCAGGGCCGGCGCGGTCGGCCGCCAGCACCCAGGCCGCCAGGCGCTGCCAGCGCTGTTCTGCGGGCAGGCCGCGGGTGTCGGCCGCATCCAGCCAGCACTCGCTGCCCTGCGGCGGGGCGCCCAGTTCGCGCACCCACAGCGGGGCGCTGGCATCGGTGCTTTGGGCGGCCTTCTTCCACAGCACGCTGCGCAGGCTGTCGCCATCGCGCCAGCCGCGCACACCGTGGAACTCGTCGCCACTGCCGTGGGTCAAGCTCGCTTGCACCAAGGCATCGCCTTCGGGCGCCCGGCCGGCGGGCAGGGGCGGCGGTGTGGCCTCCACCGCGGGGTACACCCACTGTGGGCTGGCGGGTCGCCAGTAGCTCCAGGCCACGAACAGGCCGAGTGGGAAACGGGTTTCGATGCGGAGCACCGGCAGCGCATGCAAGCCACGGCCGGGTGCGCGCCAGCTCAAGCGGGCCTCGGCATGGCCCTGGGCCGGCACATCCACCCAGGCCAGGCTGGCACTGGTGGCATCGGCCACACGCAGGCCCAGGCCAAAGCGCAGTCGCCCCGGGTTGTGCAGGCGCACCACGAAGCTCTGGTCGTCACCCGCATGGCTGGCAGGTGGTGGCAGCAGGCTCAGAGTGATGCCGCGCAAGTTGCCGTGGGTGGTGTGCATGGAGGCCAGCCCGGCACCGCACAGCAAGAAGGTGAGTGCGTAGCCGAGGTTGAGCTGGTAGTTGATGGAGGCCACCAGCAACAAAGCTTGCGTGAGAAGAAATGCAGCGCCTACCTTCGTGGGCACGATGTAGATGTTGCGCTGCGAGAGCAGTTGCTCATCCCGCGCGGGGTGGCGGCTCAGCCACCAGCGTTGCCAGCGCGACTTGACGAGGCCCAACACGCGCATCTGCATCACGGCAAGGGCAGGGCCTCGATCATGGCGCGCACCTGCTCGGCGCTGCCGCGGCCGCTGCCCGCTCGCGGCTTCATGCGGTGGGCCAGCACTTGCACGGCGCTGCTCTGCACATCGTCGGGCGACACATGGGAGCGCCCCGCCAGCAGCGCTTTGGCGCGGGCGGCGCGCAACCAGGCCAGACCGGCGCGCGGACTCAGGCCTTCGGCAAACCACTGGCCGCCGCGCGTGGCTTCCAGCAACAGTTGCACGTAATCCAGCAAGGCTGGGCTGATGTGCAGGGCCTTGGCCGCGGCTTGGGCTTGTTGCAGCTGCGCCGCCGTCATCACCGGCTGCAGCGTGGCCAACTGTTCGCGGCTGTCGCCGCCCGACAGCAGCGCGCGCTCGGCCTCGCGGTCGGGGTAGCCGAGGTGGATGGTCATCAAAAAGCGGTCCAGCTGCGACTCGGGCAGCGGGTAGGTGCCCAGCTGCTCGCTGGGGTTTTGGGTGGCGATCACGAAGAAGGGCGAGGGCAGCGGATGGCTCACGCCCTCGATGGTGACCTGCCGCTCTTCCATCGCCTCCAGTAGCGCGCTTTGCGTTTTCGGCCCTGCGCGGTTGATCTCGTCGGCCAGCAGCACCTGCGCAAACACCGGGCCCGGCTTGAACACGAACTGCCCCGATTGCCGTTCGAACATGTTCACGCCCAACAGGTCAGACGGCAGCAAGTCGGCTGTGAACTGGGTGCGGGCGAATTTCAAGCCCAGCGTGATCGACAAAGCCTGGGCCAGCGTGGTTTTGCCCACCCCCGGCAAGTCCTCGATCAACAAGTGACCGCCGGCCACCAGGCAGGCCACGCAGTCGGCCACCTGGGTGGCCTTGCCTTTGATGACGCTGCTGATTTGGGCTTGGGCCTGGGCCAACAAGGCCTGCAGGGCGGTGACATCCAGGGGGGGGCTTGAGGTGGCATGCATGCTCGTACGCTAGCGCAATCCCCTGACCATCGTGGCGCCATCGCTCAATTCGCCCGGGTGTGCTTGGGCCGTAGCCGTCTTGACGTCACATGTCCCTTCGCGGGTGCCAGGCCCACTTCGCGCTACCCTTGGCTAAATCCTTGCGCATCGCTTTGTCCACGGCCTTCTATTCCCACCCCAGCTTTTGGCAGCACGCCATGGGTGCAGGGCACCCCGAGTGCCCTGAACGGCTGGATGCCATCGATGAAGCACTGCGCAGCACGGGCCTGATCGATCACCTGCTGCGGCGAGAAGCCCGCCCGGCCACGGCCGAGGAGTTGGCGCTGGCCCACCATCCGGCCTACGTGGCGCAAACGTTGGCGCGTTTGGCGGCCGTGCGCGATGTGGTGCAGCTTGACCCTGACACCGCCGCCAACCCCCACACGCTGACCGCCGCCCTGCACGCAGCCGGCGCGGCCATTGAGGCCACGCAGTGGGTATTGGCTGGAACCAACCGCAATGCTTTTTGTGCGGTGCGTCCACCCGGCCACCACGCTACGCGCACGAAGGCGATGGGTTTTTGCTTCTTCAACAACGCGGCCCTGGCCGCCCGCTATGCAATGGTGCGGGGCGGTTTGCAGCGCGTGGCGGTGGTTGACTTTGATGTGCACCACGGCAACGGCACCGAGGACATCTTGGCGGGCGACAAGCGCGCCTTGATGGTGGGCCTGTTCGAGCACCCGCTCTACCCCAACAGCGGCGTGCCGCCATTGGCCGCCAACATGCTGAACCTCCCGCTGGCCGCCCACACTGGCGGGCAGGAGGTGCGCGAGTTGATCCGCGCGCATTGGATGCCGGCGCTGGACAAGTTCCGGCCCGAGTTGATCGTTATCTCGGCTGGCTTTGACGCCCATCAGCTCGACCCGCTGGGCTTGATCCGGCTAACTGAAACCGATTACGCCTGGATCACCGAGCAGTTGCTGTACGTGGCCAACAAGCATGCGCAAGGGCGCATCGTGAGTTGCCTCGAGGGCGGCTACAACGTATGGGCCCTGGCCCGCAGCGTGTGCGCACACCTGCGGGTGCTGAGCCGTTTCTGAACTTCAACGCAACAGCGGTGGCCTGCAGAGCCGCCCAGAAGTCACGATCAGGGCACACCCTGTAAGCCATTGGCAAGTCCACTTGACGCAGCGCAAACGCGGTGGCTACGCCCTGTGCCCCAATCTCAATGGCGAACAGGGCTCCGTAAGGCAAGTGCCGTGTGTTGCCTCAGAGCCTGGCCCCGACTTGGTTGATCACAACTGGAGATTTCCATGCGACAGAACGGCCCCGTCACCCAACGCGAATTTGCGTTCCCAGCGGATGTGACCCTGGTCTCGGTGACTGACCCCAAAGGACGGATCACTTACTGCAACGAGGCCTTCATTGCTGTCAGTGGCTACGCCCGCGAGGAGTTGCTGGGTCAGCCTCACAACCTGGTGCGCCACCCAGACATGCCGCAAGAGGCCTTCCGGGACATGTGGGCCACGATCGAAGCCGGGCGCCCATGGACTGGGCTGGTGAAAAACCGGCGCAAGGACGGTGATCATTACTGGGTGGTTGCCAATGCCACCCCGATGCGGGACGGCAACCGGATCGCGGGCTACCTGTCCGTCCGCACCGCGCCCACCCGACAACAGGTGCAAGAAGCCGAAGCCCTGTATGCACAAATGCGACGCGAGGTTCAAGCAGGCGGCCTGCGCACGGGGCTGTCGGCAGGCTTTGTGCAACGACGCGACTGGATGGGTCGGCTCGGCGCAGGTCTGATGCGGGCCGTGCAAGGTGTGGGCTGGATCGGCATGGCCGGCTTTGCGGCTGTCGGTCTGGGGGTGCTCGCAGCTTCCTATGGCTGGATGGTTTGGCTGCCGCTGATGCTGTTGGCGGCCATGGGAACGGCTTGGCTGAGTCGGGCGCTGTTGGCCAACCAGATCCAGCGCGTTACGCAGCAAACCTTGCAGCTGGCTGCCGGTGACCTGTGCGCCGCGCCGCTGGATTTGGGGCCTGGCCCTTGGATGCACTTGGAGCGAGGCTTGAACCAACTGGGTGTGAATTTGCGCACTGTTGTGCTTGATTGCCGCAATGAAATGGAGCACCTGCGTGGGGCGGCTGGAGAGATCGCGGCCGGGAACCAAGACCTGTCCTCGCGCACCGAATCCCAAGCCAGCAGCTTGGAGCAAACGGCCGCCACCATGGACCAGATCAACGGCACCGTGCAGCAAAGTGCCCAGTCCGCTGCCCAAGGCGCTCAGCTGGCCCAAGAGACCGCAGCCATGGCCGAGCGCACCAGCTTGTGCGTGCGCAGCGTGGGCGAAGCCATGGTGCGCATCCAAGACTCTGCGGCGCGCATCGCCGACTTCATCCACGTCATCGAGGGTGTGGCTTTCCAAACCAACATCCTGGCCTTGAACGCGGCGGTGGAAGCTGCCCGTGCAGGCGACAGTGGCCGTGGCTTTGCCGTCGTGGCGGCTGAAGTGCGGGTGTTGGCGCAGCGCACGTCAGAAGCGGCCAAGGAGGTGCGCAAGCTCATTGCCGAAGCCTCCGAGCGGGTGCAGTTGGGCAACACCCAAACCGAAGACGCCCGCGCCCGCATGGACGAAGCGCTGGCCTCGGTGGCCCATGTGGCGCAGATGCTGAACGAGATCAGCCTGGGCACCACCGAGCAGAAGGCGGGTATCGCGCAGATCAACGAGGCCGTGACCCACATTGACGGGCTGACACAGCAGAACGCCGCCATGGTGGAGGAGCTCGCTTCCTCAGCCATGCAAGTGACCGAGCAGGTCGGGGCCGTGGCCGCCACGCTGAGTCTCTTCCGCTTGCGCCCGGGCGATCCCAGCATGGCCGAGCTGGACGCGGTAGCCCTGCGAAAGCAAGCTAAAGCAGCCTGAAACCGACGAAGACCCGCTAGGCCCCAAGCCCCCCGAGGGCGATACGCCCCGTTCGCTGGTTCGCCCGCGCGCGGGGCGTCCTCTTTTGGGGTGGGCGAAGTCAGGGAAACTCCCGGCCCGAACGAAGGCTGCGATTGGCGCGGCCCAGCCCTTCATCGGTGCCCGTCGGCCATGGTTTTCATGGGGCGGGGCACTGCTTCTGATGAGATTCAAGGTTCATTCCCATGCTGCACCCCACGTTTTCCATTCAACAAAGCCCTGAGCGCTGGGCGGCCGAGGTTGGGCTGCTGCTCCTGGCCTTGGGCTTGGCCTATGGCACTGTGCTGTTGCTGCGTCGGCGCACGGTCGCGCAGCCGGGCTCGGTCTGGCTCGGTCGTGTGGGGGTGGATGGCGTCCTCTTCCCGGTGCTGGCACTGGTGCTGACGTGGGCGGCCAACCGCGCATTGCCGCTGCTGATGGCGGGGCAGCCGGGCTTGTTGCGGTTGGCGGTGCCCATCCTCTTGTCCCTTTTGATGATCCGACTCGTGGTGCGGGTGCTGCAAGTCGCCTGGCCTGCTGCCGCATGGATCAATGCGGCCGAGCGCTGGGTGAGTTGGCTGGCTTGGGGCGGTTCGGTGTTGTGGATCAGCGGCTTATGGCCAGTGGCCTGGGCCGAGCTGGAGTCGCTGAAGTGGAAGCTGGGCAGCAGCAAGGTGAGCTTGGCGACGATCTTGGAGGCAGCCTTCTCGGTGCTGCTGGTGATGGTGGCGGCACTGTGGCTGTCGGCCGCGATCGAGGCGCGTCTGCTGCGCGGGGCGGCATCCGACCAGCTTTCCGGCCGCAAGATTGCCGCCAACCTCATCAAAGCACTGCTGCTGTTCCTGGGCTTGCTGCTGGCGCTGTCCAGCGCCGGCATCGACCTGACTGCGCTGGGGGTGCTGGGTGGCGCCTTCGGCGTGGGCTTGGGCTTGGGCCTGCAAAAGCTGGCCTCGAACTACGTGTCGGGCTTTGTGATCTTGGCCGAAGGCAGCCTGCGCATTGGCGACGTAGTGCGGGTTGACGGTTTCGAGGGGCGTATCAGCGACATCAAGACGCGCTACACCGTGATTCGCGCGCTTAACGGCCGCGAGAGCATCGTGCCCAATGAGTTGCTGATCACCCAGCGGGTGGAGAACAGCTCGCTCGCCGACCCCCAGGTCGCGCAAACCACCACGGTGAGCGTGGCCTACGGCACACCGCTGGGCGAGTTGATGCCGGCGCTGAAAGCCGCGGTGTCGGCCGTGCCGCGCGTGCTGAGCGAACCCGCACCCTCGGTGCAGCTGTCTCTGTTCGGGGCCGACGGCCTTGAGCTGACCGTGGTGTATTGGATTGCCGACCCTGAGAACGGCATCGGCAATGTGCGCAGCGATGTGAACTTGTCGCTGCTGAACGCGCTGAACACGCGCGGCGTGGAGATCCCGTTCCCGCAGCGGGTTGTGCACCACCTGGGCGCTGCCACCCCCGTGGGCGGCAGCGCGGCGCCGGCACCGTGATGCCGTGATCCCGTGCAGGGATCAGGGCGCGACCGGTGGCTTCTTGGCGTAGTCGCCGGCGCTGGAGATCACCCAGGTCTCGGGCTTGATGTACTTGCGCAGCGCGGCGTTCACCTCGGCCAAGGTCACGCTGCGGTAGCGCGCGTCCAGAGCCTCTGAGTAGCGCCAGTCGCGGCCGCGGTCTAGCAGCCAGGTGAGGCTGCCCAGCAAACCGCTGTCGTTGCCACGGTTCAAGCGTCGCTGCTCCAGCAGGTCCTTGCGTGCGCGCTCCACGTCGGCGGCACTGAAACCGTCCTTCAAAGCAGTGCCAATCACCTCGCGGATGGCGGCAATGGCCTTGTCGCGGTTCTCGGGCGCCATGGTGGTGCTGATGCTGAAGCTGCCGCTGTCGTCGAAGTCACCGCCGTCCACGCTGCTGTAGATGCCGTAGGTGAGGCTGCCCTGTTGGCGCAGGCGCACATTCAGGCGGCTTTCCAGCGAGCCGCCGCCCAGCAGGTGATTGGCCAGGTTCAGTGCCACCATGTCCGGGTGCTCTTCAGTCAGCTGCAGCTCTTGCTTGATGCGCAGCACGGCCGAGGCCTTGTCGGGTGCCTCGGCGTGGAAGGTGGCGGGTGCCACGGGTTTGAAGGGCGACACCCAGCGTTGGAACGCGGGTACCCCCGGTTTCTTCCAGCCCGCCAGTTCCGCATCCAGCACGGCGGCAAAGCCATCGGGCAAGGCACCCACGAAAGCAGCTTCACCTTCGCTGGCGCTCCAGTAACGCTGGTGGAAGGCGCGCACGGCTTCCAGCTTCACGCCCTGCAGCCGGGCGATGGATTCGTCCACGCTGCGCACGTAGTCGGGGTGGTCGGGCGTCAGGCCCAGTTGGCTGTTGTAGTGCGCGCGGGTGGCCTCGCGGCGCAAGGTTTCGGGTTCGCTGCGGCTGTCGGCCAGGCCTTTGATGGCATCACGCTGGGCGCGTTCAAAGGCATCTTGCGGGAAGGTGGGGTTCTTCAAGGTTTCCATCGCCAGCTTCAGCAGCGGCACGAAGGTGGCGCGCTCGCCGCTCAGGCTGAGGGTCAGGCCTTGGCTGTTGCCATTGATGGAAAAGCTGCCCTTGAGCTTCACGCTCTCGTCCAGCAGTTGCTGCTTGGTGTAGCGGGCATTGCCCTCGGTCAGCTGGCTGGCCACAAAGGCGGCTTCGGCATAGCCCAGCATGGCGCGGGCCTCGCCCCAGCTGATGTTGATGGTGCCGGCCACTTGGTCGCCGCGGGTTTTCTTGGGCAACAGCGCCAGCTTGAAGCCGCTTTGCGGCAAGGTGCTGAACTGGGTGCGGGCCTGCAGCACGCTGGGGCTGGGGTCCAGGCGTTCGCCTTCCACCACGGCGCTGCTGGTCAGGCGGTCCAGGCCGGCGCTGCGGTCGGCCACGGTGGGCACTTCCACTTGGCCCGAGGTGGCGACCGGCTCGTAGCGTGCCAGCGTGCGGTTGTTGGGTCGGAGGTAGGCACTGGCCACGCGTTGCACGTCGCTCAGCTGCAAGGCGTTGACCTCGCTCACCAGCTTGAAGATCAGACGCCAATCGCCAGCGGCCACGGCTTCGGTCAGCAAGCTGGCCAATTGCTGAGGCACTTTCAGCAACTGCGCGTAGCCCACGGTGAACTGGCTCTTGATGCGGTCAAACTGCTCTTGCGTCAGGGCGTTCGCATCCAGCTGCTCGACCGCGGCCAGCAAGCGCTCGTCCAGCTGCGCTGCCGGGGTGCCGGCTGCATGCACGGCCACCACGTTGAACAGGCCGGGGTCGTGCCCGCCGCAGCCCCCGGCGAAGACCTGGGCGGCCTGTTTGGATTCCACCAGCGCCTTGTAGAGCGGGCCACTCGGCGGCTGGGCCACCATGGGCCCGAGCACCGACAGCGCAGCGCAATCAGGGTGCGCAAAGGGCGGCACGTGGTAGGCCAAGCGGGTGACGGGTGTGCCGCCCACGCGGCGCACCACCACGCTGCGCTCGCCGTCTTGCGGCGGCTCCACGGTGTAGCTGGCCGGGCGCGGCGTGCTGGGGTTGGCCAAGCGGCCAAAACG
>CAZAIR010000005.1:4401-24378 GCA_964485225.1 uncultured Burkholderiaceae bacterium | reverse complement strand
GCGGTGCGCAAAGTCAGCATGGGGAACCCCGTTTTCTGAAAGTCATTGGATGTTGGCATGCGAAGGCGCTGGCACACTGCGGCGCACTGTGAGAACGCGTTCACCTGATCCCCGCACCGCCCTCGTCCTGTTCTCGGGCGGGCAAGATTCCACCGCCTGCCTGGCCTGGGCGCTGGACCGTTACACCAACGTCGAGACCCTCGGTTTCGACTACCGCCAGCGCCACCGCATCGAACTGGACTGCCGCTTGGTGGTGCGCGAGCAGATCGCCGCGCAGTTCCCGGACTGGGCCTCGCGGCTGGGCCCGGACCACCTGCTCGACCTCGCCCTGCTGGGCCAGCTCAGCGACACCGCGCTGACCTCGGAGCGTGCCATCGAGCTGCAGGCCAACGGCCTGCCCAACACCTTCGTGCCCGGCCGCAACCTGCTGTTCCTGACCCTGGCCGCCACCGTGGCCTACCGCCGCGGCGCCAGCGTGCTGGTGGGCGGCATGTGCGAGACCGATTTCTCCGGCTACCCCGACTGCCGCGACAACACCCTCAAGGCCCAGCAAGTGGCCCTGAGCCTGGGGCTGGCCACGCCGATGACGATCGAGACGCCGCTGATGTTCATCGACAAGGCCGCCACCTGGGCCTTGGCCGAGCAACTGGGCGGCGCTGCGCTGGTGGAACTCACCCGCGAGCACACCCACACCTGCTACCTGGGCGAGCGCGGCCAGCGCCACGATTGGGGCTACGGCTGCGGCCACTGCCCGGCTTGCGAGCTGCGCGCCAAAGGCCACGCGGCCTACCTCGCGGCATGCTGATCGCGGCTTGGCTCCTGGGCGCGCTGCTCCTGTTCTGGAGCTTGGGCGCCTACAACCGATTGATGCGCTTGCGCAATGGCATTGGCGCCGCATGGCAGCAACTGGAAGGTCCGCTGCGCGACACGGTGGAGGCAGGGCAGCGCATCAGTGCAGCCGGCAGCGCCTGGCTGCCCGCCGAGGGACCGGCTTTCGAGACCCTGCGCCAAACCAGCGCCGATCTGGCGCAGGCGGTGGCGGCGGTGGCGGTCAAGCCCTACCTGGCCGAGCCCGTGGCCCAGCTGGCCGTGGCCCAGGCCCTGCATGGCTCGGCCACCCAGCGCGCCCGTGCCCTGCTGGAAGTGCATGCCCGCGACAGCGACGATGGCGAGCGCCGTGCGCTGCTGAGCCAGCTCCAGTTGGCCGAGCAGCAGCGCGACTTTTGTCGTCAGCTGTTCAACCAGCGGGTGCAAGCCTTCAATGCCGGCTTGGCCGAGTGGCCGACCCGCGCCCTGGCTGGCCTGTTCGGTTTCCACGACGCTGGCCGTTTTTGAGCTTTTCAGAGCGTTTTAGAGTTTGCCCAAGGAGATGACCCCCATGCGCACCCCCCTGATCTTGAGCTTGATGCTGGCCGCCACGGCCGCCACCGCACAGCCCGCGGCCCCCAGCACGCCCAACGCCGCCAACACCGCGGCCACCGAGCTGCTGCGCCAGCGCACCTTGGCTGCCGCCTGCGCCCAGTGCCATGGCACGGCGGGCAAGGCCGCACCCGGCACGCCCTTGGCCTCGCTGGCTGGCATGCCAGCGGCGTACTTGACGCTGCAGATGAAGGCCTTCAAAAACGGTGAGCGCCCGGCCACCGTCATGCACCAGATCGCCAAGGGCTACAGCGACGAGCAAATCGCTCAGTTGGCCGCCTACTTCGCCGCCCAGAAACCTTGAGAGCCGCCATGTTGACCAGCAACCGCACCCGCCGTCTCTTCCTGCAACGCAGCGCCGCGCTGGCCGCCGGCACCAGCCTGATCGGTTGCGCCAGCACCAGCCAACCCGCCAAAGCCCAGGTGCTGGTGGTGGGCGGCGGCTTCGGCGGCGCCACCGCCGCCAAGTACCTGCGCCACCTGAGCGATGGCAAGGTGGGCGTCACCCTGGTGGAGCCCAATGTCAATCACGTCAGCTGCCCAATGTCCAACCTGGTGTTGGAGGGCGACAAGCAGCTGGCTGACATCACCAACGGCTATGGCGGCCTCGACGCGCTGGGCGTGCGCCGCATCAACGCCCGCGTGGCCGCTCTCGATTTGGCGGGCAAGCGCGCGCAGTTGAGCGACGGCAGCTGGATCGGCTACGACAAGCTGGTGCTGTCGCCCGGTATCGACTTCAATTGGAGCGCCATCCAAGGCCTGCAGGCCGCGCAAGCCAGTGGGCAGATCCTCCAGGCCTGGAAGGCCGGCCCTGAAACCGCGGCGCTGCGCGCGCAGCTGCAAGCCATGCCCGACGGCGGCACTTTTGCCATCGCCATCCCCGAAGCGCCTTACCGTTGCCCGCCCGGCCCCTACGAGCGCGCCAGCCTGGTGGCCGCCTACTTTAAGCGCGAGAAGCCGCGCAGCAAGGTGCTGATCTTGGACGCCAACGCCGATGTCACCAGCAAGCCGGCGCTGTTCAAGAAGGTGTGGGCCGAGATGTACCCGGGCATGGTCGAGTACCGCCCGCAGCACAAGGCCGTTGCGGTCGATGCCGCCACGCGCACCGTCAAGTTCGAGCTGCAGGACGAGGTCAAGGCCAGCGTGCTGAACGTGCTGCCACCCATGCGCGCCGGCAACCTCGCTCACGAGCACGGCCTGACCACCGTCAACCAGCGCTGGTGTGGCGTCAACTACCTGAACTTCGCCAGCACCCAGCACCCCGACGTGCACGTGCTGGGCGACGCGATCCAGATCGCCCCCGCCATGCCCAAGAGCGCCCACATGGCCAGCAGCCATGCCAAGGTGGCTGCGGCGCAAATCGTGGCCGAGCTGATGGGCCTGGAGCTCAACCCTGCGCCCATGCTCACCAACACCTGCTACAGCTTCGTCAACCGCAGCCAGGTCATCCACGTGGCCAGCGTCCACGCTTACGACCGCACCGATAAAACTTACAAAACTGTCCCTGGATCTGGGGGGGTGTCGACCCAGCCGAACGAGTTGGAAGCGGCCTACGCTCATAGCTGGGCCCGCAACATCTGGGCCGATACCTTGAGTTGAGGAGCTTTTGCGATGCTGAACTGGAAACCCCTGGCCTTGGCGGCCGCCCTCACGCTGGTCGCGGGCTACACCGTGGCCCAAGTCCCGTACTTCTTCAACTACAACCCTGGCCCTACCAAAGGTACGAAGTGGATGGCCAAGGCTGCGGCCGAGGGCACTGAAGGCTCTGCCGCAGTGGTCATGAATGCCCCCCGGCCGCTGTGGGCCCGCGTTTGCTACAGCATCGGACCGAGCGACAGCGACGTCACGGTTTACGCCAACAACGGCAAAGAAGAACCCCAAGCCACCTCGGTGGCCTGGGGCGGGTGTGCCGATGTGTTCGGCAGCAACATCTGGATCGGCAATCCCCACCAGCAAGTGGTGGGGGGTCATTACGGCATCGCGCCCGCCACGCCCCAGTAAGGGAGCGTCGTCTGCACCCTCAGGTGCAGACGATGACGCCGGCGGCGATCAGTTCATCGAACAGCGCCGTCAGCGCGCGGCCGCTCATGCTGTAAGGGTCGAGTTTGGCGGTGGCGCTGTACTTCAGCACCAGGCCCGGGTTCAGCCGTGACAGGTTGACGTGGCCCATGTTCCAGCCGGCGAACCGACGCTCGCTGATTTCGCAGTAGTCGAGCAGCGTCACATCTTTGTGGCGGTTGTCGGTCACGATCAAGTTGTACAGCGCGTTCACGACCTCGCGCGAGCCTTCCAGCATTTGCACGAACACGCCATCGCTGTGGCACAGCACGCCGGTGATGCCCTTGGGCGGGTTGTTGCGTCGCGATTGGCGCAGCACGGCGGCGAGGTCGGCCTCGCTCATCGGGGACGCGGCGCGGCTGGCGTAAATCAGGCGGACGAGCATGGGGCTTACCTCAGGTCTTCTTCGAGAGCAGTGACAGGAACTCGCGGCGCAGGTTGGCGTCCTTCAAGAAGGCGCCGCGCATCACCGAGTTGGTCATCTTGGAGTCGGCGTCCTTCACGCCGCGCCAAGCCATGCAGAAGTGGTCGGCCTCCATCACCAGTGCCAAGCCGTCGGGGTTGACGCGTTCTTGCAGCTCGTTGGCCAGCATGGTCACGGCTTCTTCTTGGATCTGCGGACGGCTCATGATCCAGTCGGCCAAGCGCACGTACTTGCTCAAGCCGATCAAGTTCGAGTGCTCGTTGGGCAGCAGCCCGATCCACACCTTGCCGATGATGGGGCACAGGTGGTGTGAGCAGGCGCTGCGCACGGTGATCGGGCCGACGATCATCAGTTCGTTGAGCCGCGTCACGTTGGGGAACTCGGTCACCGCCGGGGGCGCTTTGTAACGGCCAGCGAACACCTCGCGCACAAACATCTTGGCCACGCGCTTGGCGGTTTCCTGGGTGTTGTGGTCGCTGTCGGTGTCGATCACCAGCGCCTTCAGCACGCCTTGCAGGTGCGCCTGCACCTCGCTTTGCAGCTCATCGAGCTCGCCATCGCGGATGAAGTCGGCGATGTTGTCGTTGGCGTGGTGGCGACAGCCGGCGCTGACCAAGCGGTAGCGGATGCGCTCCGACGCCGGCGCGTCAGCCGCTGGGGGGAGGGGTTCGGTGCTCATCCAGGCATTGTGGGGGCCGCTGCCTACACTCGATTCAATGAGCGCCCCAAATCCCAGCCCACCCCTGCACCATTTCCTGGGCGAAGCCGCTGCAGCGCTGGCGGCGCTGCGCCAAGGGCGCAACTTGGATCACGCCTTGGAGGCCGCGCCGCCCGCCCTGCGCGCCGGTGCCCAGGCCCTGGCCTACACCGCCGTGCGCCAGCAGGGCAGCGGCTTGGCCCTGCTGGGTCAATTGATGAGCCGCCGCGCGCCGCCGATGGTCGAGGGCTTGCTGCTGGCCGCCTTGGCGCAGCTGCGGGGCGGCGGGCAGCACGGTGCGCACACCGTGGTCAGCCAGGCGGTGCAGGCCGCGCGCAGCCGCTGTGCCCCGCAGGCCAACCTGGTGAACGCCGTGTTGCGGCGCTTCTTGCGCGAGCGCGAGGCTTTGCTGGCGAACCTGCAGGGCGATGAAGCCCGCTACGAGCACCCGGCCTGGTGGGTGCAGCGCCTGCGCCGCGACTGGCCCGAGCACGCGCCGGCCTTGCTGGCCGCGGCCCAGGCAGCGCCGCCGCTGCTGCTGCGCGTCAACACCCGGCGCAGCAGCGTGCCGGCTTACCTTGACGCCCTGGCTGCCGCCGGCTTGCACGGCAGCGCGCTGGGGGCCGAGTGGCCCGACGGCGTGTGGGTCGACCCACCGTGCCCGGTGCAGCGCCTGCCCGGCTTTGCCGAAGGCTGGGTGTCGGTGCAAGACGCCGCCGCCCAGCGCGCCGCGCCCTTGTTGATCGATGGTGAGGGCCAGCTGCCCGCCTTGCGGCCCGGCGCCCATGTGCTGGACGCCTGCGCCGCCCCCGGCGGCAAAACCGCGCACTTGCTGGAGCGCGCCGACTTGGACGTGCTGGCCCTGGACGTGGACCCCGCGCGCCTGCCCCGCGTGCACGACACCCTGCAGCGCCTGGGCCTGAGCGCCCGCGTGCAAGCCGCCGATGCCGCCCAACCGGCCGCATGGTGGGACGGCCGCCTGTTCGATGCCATCTTGCTCGACGCCCCCTGCAGCGCTTCGGGCATCAACCGGCGCCACCCTGATGTGCGCTGGCTGCGTCGGCCCACTGACGTTGCCGAACTGGTCCGCACCCAGGCGGCCTTGCTGGATGCTTTGTGGCCGCTGTTGGCCCCTGGCGGGCGCCTGCTGTATGCCACCTGCAGCCTGTTCGCTGCCGAAGGGCGCGATGGCATTGCCGCGTTTTTGCAACGCCATCCGGCCGCACAACTGGTGCTCAGCCCTGGTAGCCAGGGGCATCTGCTAGGCCTGCCGGAGAATTCGGCCCCGGCGCCCGTCACGACCGACGGGTTCTTCTACGCGCTGTTGCAGCGCCCCGTCTGAGCCCATTTCAGCTTCCCCTTGCAGAGCCTTCGCTTCCTCGTTGTCTGTTGTCTGATGCCCTGGCTGGCCTTGTGTGGGCTGGCCGTGGCGCAGGCGCAGGCCGTCCTTGAAGGGCCGCTGCAGGTGGAGCGCACTGACGATGCACTGTGGCTGGCGTACACCTTGAAGCTGGAGCTGCCGCCGGCGGTCGACGACGCGCTGCACAAAGGCGTGCCGCTGTACTTTGTGGCCGAAGCCAAGGTGATCCGGCCGCGCTGGTACTGGCGTGACGCCGTGCTGGCCCGCGGCGAGCGCTCCTGGCGCCTGAGCTACCAAGCTCTGACGCGGCAGTACCGCATCTCCACCGGGGGCTTGAGCCAGTCACACGAACGCTTGAGCGATGCGCTGTCGGCCATCCGCCGCGCCAGCCGCTGGAGCCTGCCGTTGCGCGACGACCCGCAGCCGGACGTCAACTACGAGATCGAGTTCAGCCTGCGACTCGACACCAGCCAGCTGCCCGGTCCGCTGCAGATCGGTTTGGGGACGGGTGCCGCCATCGGCGTCAGCCAAACCCGCCGCCTGCACCCCATGGAGTTGGGGTTGGCCAGCTGATGGCGACGCCCCCGACTGCTTCCCTGCACCCAAGGCCATGTCCGCCAAGCCGCAACTGAGCACCGCTGCCCGTTGGGCTTGGATGCTGTCGCTGCTGGCTGTGGCCACCGCCAGTGGTGTGCTGGCCTACTTGCTCAGCATTGGCGCAACCACCCCGCGTGGCTTTTTTGAGCGCCACCAAGCCTGGTTGTTCTGGGTCAACATGGGCGTGGGTGCGGTGTTGGGGTTGGTGGTGCTGGGCGCCGCCCTGCGGCTGACCCTGCGCGTGCAGCGCGGCCGCTTCGGTGCCCAGTTGCTGGGGCGCATGGCGCTGGTGTTCGCGGCCGTGGCATTGATTCCGGGCTTGTTGATCTACACCGTGTCGGCCTCGTTCGTGAACCGTTCGATCGAGAGTTGGTTTGACATCCGCCTGGCCGCCGCGCTGGAGGCCGGCTTGAACCTGGGCCGCGCCACCCTGGATGTGAAGGTCGATGAGTTGGCCGCCCAAGCGCGCCAAGGTGCGCAGACGGTGGCCGACCTCGGCAGCGGCAGCCCGGCCTTGACCCTGGAGCGCCTTCGCGAGCAACTGCGGGCTGAACGGGTGGCCTTGGTGAACGGCAATGGCCAGGTGCTGATCGAGGTGGTGGACACCACCACCGCCAGCGTCACGCCCATGTTGCAGCCGCGTGAGCGCATGGACACCACCCTTATCCAGCGCGCCAGCCGTGACGGTACGGCGGCGCGGCTGGAAGGCCTGGACGACGAAGCGGCCGCGTTGGCCGGCGCGGTGCGCATCCGCGCCTTTGCTCGCGTGCCTGCCACCGACTTCAAGCTCACCGAAGGCGAGCGCTTCCTGCTGGTGGTGCACGCCCCGCCCACCAGCCTGATCGCCAACGCCCTGGCGGTGCAAAACGCCAGTCAGGAGTATCAGCGCCGGGCGCTGGAGCGCGCTGGTTTGCGCCAGATGTATCTCGGTACGCTCACCCTGGTGCTGGTGCTGGCGGTGTTCATGGCCCTGCTGCTGGCCATCCAGCTGGGTAACCGCCTGGCCAAGCCGCTGCTGCTGCTGGCCGACGGCATGCGGCAAGTGGCGGCAGGCGACCTCACCCGCAAGCCCGTGAGCGGCAGCCGCGACGAGCTGGGTGGCCTCACCCGCGCCTTTGCCGACATGACGGACCAGCTCGGCCAGGCCCGCGAGCAGGCCCAGGGTTCACTGGCCGCGCTGGAGCGCGCCCGCGCCCGCCTGCAAACCTTGCTCGACAACCTGACCGCTGGCGTGATGGTGTTCGATGGCGCGCAGCGCTTGGTCAGCGTCAACGCCAGCGCCACGCGCATCCTGCGCCAGCCGGTGGCCGATCTCGTGGGCCAGCCGTTGGACCAGCGCGCTGGCTTGGTCGAGTTTGCCCAGCTCATTTGGCCGCGTTATGCCAGCTTGATGGGTGGCGCCGACAACCGCCACAGCGCTGAGCACTGGCAGTTGGCCACCGACCTCGCCCTGCCCGGCCTCAGCAACCCGCTGACCTTGCTGCTGCGCGGTGCCCAGTTGCCCGATGGGCAGTGGCTGTTGGTGTTCGATGACATCAGCGAAGTGGCCTCGGCCCAGCGCACCCAGGCCTGGGGCGAGGTGGCGCGGCGCTTGGCGCACGAGATCAAGAACCCGCTCACCCCCATCCAGCTCTCGGCCGAGCGGCTGGAGCACAAGCTGTCCACCAAGCTGCCCGAGGACGCCGACCGCACCTTGCTGCGCCGCTGCGTGGGCACCATCGTGGACCAGGTGCAGGCCATGAAGCAGTTGGTCAACGAGTTCCGCGACTACGCCCGCCTGCCCGCGGCGCAGTTGGCGCCGCTGGACCTCAACGCGCTGGTGGTTGACGTGGTGGCGCTGTACCCCGATGCCCAGGATCAAGGACGTTTGCTTTGGCAGCCCGAGGCGGGGCTGCCCGACATCCTCGGCGACGCCAGCCAACTGCGCCAGGTCATCCACAACTTGGTGCAAAACGCGCTCGACGCCGTGAGTGATCGCCCTGATGGCCGGGTTGTTGTAGATACGAAACAATCACGCCATGAAGATGGCCGCATCCGTGCGGTTCGTCTCACCCTCACCGACAACGGCCCCGGCTTTGCCGAACACGTGCTGACCCGCGCCTTCGAACCCTACGTGACCACCAAATCCAAAGGCACCGGCCTGGGCTTGGCCGTGGTCAAAAAGATCGCCGATGAACACGGCGCCACCATCCGCCTCAGCAACTTGCCCGGACCCGATGGCGCTGCGCCAGCCGGGGCCCGTGTGACCTTCACCTTCGCCCAACTCGCGGCCTGACCTTTTTCTCATTGCATGGCAAACATCCTCGTAGTTGATGACGAACTTGGCATCCGCGGCCTGCTCTCCGACATCCTCGGAGACGAAGGACACACCGTGGAGTTGGCTGAGAACGCCGCCCAAGCCCGTGCCGCCCGCGAGCGCCGTCGGCCCGATTTGGTCTTGCTCGACATCTGGATGCCCGACGTCGACGGCATCACGCTGCTCAAAGAGTGGAGTGCGGCCAACCTGCTCAACATGCCCGTCATCATGATGAGCGGCCACGGCACGATCGACACCGCCGTGGAAGCCACCAAGCACGGTGCCATGGCCTTCCTTGAGAAGCCCATCACTTTGCAGAAACTGCTGCGCGCCGTGGAGCAAGCCCTGCAGCGCAACGCCCCGCGCCCGCCCGCACCGCAGCAGCCCCTGGCCATGCAGCCGATGCGGCCGCGCAGCGAAACCGAACCCAGCTACCCCGCCAGCGCCCCCGCCAGCTACAACCACAACACCAGTTATGCGAGCGGCCCCAGCGGCCCGTCGCCCGACCAGATGTTCCACCTCGATCGCCCACTGCGCGAAGCGCGTGATGCCTTCGAGCGCAGCTACTTCGAGTTCCATCTGGCCAAGGAAAACGGCTCCATGACCCGCGTTGCCGAGAAGACCGGCCTGGAGCGCACACACCTCTACCGCAAGCTCAAACAACTGGGTGTCGACATCGGGCGCGCCAAGCGCAACTTGTAGACCGCCGCGGCGGTGCTATAGTTGCGGGCTTTTCCGGGTCTTACGGCCTGCAAAAAGACTTCAAACGGCCTGGTAGCTCAGTTGGTAGAGCAGCGGATTGAAAATCCGCGTGTCGGTGGTTCGATTCCGCCCCAGGCCACCAAACACCCTCACAAAGCCCGCCCCGTGCGGGCTTTGTGCTTTCTGCTCACCGCCGCCATCAGGGCCATCAGGGCCGGCGCGGTGGCTTCGGGGTTTGCGCTTCGCGCTCCGCCACTTGGGCGGCCATGCGTTCGCGCAGGGCGGCCAGGGCGGCGCGGGGGTCGGCGGGTTTGGGGGCGTCTTGCAGGCGCATCTCTTCGACGAAGCGGCTGGGGCGGGCCATCACCATCTCGCGGCCGCGTTTGCGGCGCTTGAGCACGCTGACCGCCAGCGAGATGCGAGCGCGGGTGATGCCCACGTACATCAGGCGGCGCTCTTCGGCAATGCTTTCGGGGCTCAGCGGCTCGTCGTCGCGGTTGAAGGGCAGCAGGCCCTCGTTGACGCCGGCCAGCACCACGTGCGGCCACTCCAGGCCTTTGGCGGCGTGCAGGGTGCTGAGGGTGACTTGGTCTTGCTCCTCGTCGCGCTCCATCAGGCTCATGATGACGCTGATGCTTTGCGCCACGTCGAGCACGCTTTGCTCAGCGTCGCCCTCGTCGCGGCCGTTGCAGCGGCGGGCCACCCAGTCGACGAAGTCGAGCACGTTGTTGTAGCGGCTGGCGGCGCTGGCTTCTTCGACGTGGCGCAGGTGGGCTTCGTAGTCCAACTCCTTCAGCCACTCCAGGCACAGTTTCAGCGCCGCGGGTTGACCCACGGCGGCTTTGGCGCGCTCTTGCAGGTCGTGCACGGTGCGGCCGAATTCGTGCAGGCCGTGCACGGCGCGGCTGCTCACGGCAGCTTCTAGGCTGGGGTGGAACAAGGCCTCAAACAAGCTGATCTTGCGTGAGCCGGCGAAGGCACCCAGCGCAGCCAGCGTGGTGTGGCCGATGCCGCGTTTGGGCGTGGTCACGGCCCGCAGGAAGGCGGGGTCGTCGTCGGGGTTGACCAGCAGGCGCAGCCAGGCGCAGAGGTCTTTGATTTCGGTGCGGTCGAAGAAGCTTTGGCCGCCGCTGACCTTGTAGGGGATCTGTGCGCGGCGCAGCGCTTGCTCGAACACTTTGGCCTGGTGGTTGGCGCGGTAGAGGATGGCGCAGTCGCTCCACTTGGCTTGCGCCGTGGCGTGCTTGCTTTGCAGCCGGGCTACGGCGCGCTCGGCCTCGTGCGCTTCGTCGTCGGCCAGTTGCAGGGTGACGGGTTCGCCTTCGCCAAGGTCGCTCCAAAGCTTCTTCTCGAACAGCTTGGGGTTGCTGGAGATGACGTGGTTGGCCGCGCGCAAGATGGCCGAGGTGCTGCGGTAGTTCTGCTCCAGCGCAATCACCTTGAGCTTGGGGTAGTCCACCGACAACTGCTTGAGGTTGTCCAGCGTGGCGCCGCGCCAGCCGTAGATGCTCTGGTCGTCGTCGCCCACCGCCGTGAACACCCCGTCGGGGCCTACCAAGGCTTTGAGCAACGCGTACTGCACGGCATTGGTGTCTTGGACCTCGTCAATCAGCACATGCTGGAAGCGCGCGCGCCACGTGGCTTGGGCTTCGGCGTTGGTGCTCAGCAGCTTCAGCGGCAGGCCGATGAGGTCGTCAAAGTCCACCGCCTGGTAGGCGGCCAGGCGCTCGGCATAGGCGCCAAAGATGACGGCGGCTTGGTGCTCGGCCTCGTTCTCGGCAGCGGCCAACGCGCCGGCCGGGTCCAGGCCTTCGTTCTTCCACAGCGAGATCTGCCACTGCCAGAGCTTGGGCAGCTTGGCGTCGGTGGTGTTGGCGCAGTCGCGCAGGATGCCGAGCGCGTCGTCGCTGTCGAGGATCGAAAACTGTGGCTTCAGGCCCAGGCGGTGGCCCTCTTCGCGCAGCAGGCGCACCCCCAGCGCGTGGAAGGTGGCAATCACCAGCGCCTTGGCTGGCTTGGGGCCCACCAGTTCGCGGGCGCGCTCGCGCATCTCCTGGGCGGCCTTGTTGGTGAAGGTGATGGCGGCCACGCTGTCGGCGCGCAGGCCCAGGCTCAGCAGGTGGCCGATCTTGTGCGTGATGACGCGCGTTTTACCGGAGCCGGCGCCGGCCAGTACCAAGCACGGCCCGTGCACATGCTGCACAGCCGCCATTTGGGCGGCATTGAGGGCGGGGCCGGCCATCAGGCGTTTGTTGCCGCTGGTGCGGGGCTGGCGGGCGGTGGCGTGGCGCGCAGTCCGAGGGCGATCAGCAGGACGCTGCCGTACAGGAAGGCGATGCGCGAGGCGTCGACCAGGCTGTCAAACAAGCCGGCCACAAAGAAGCCCAGCAGGGCGCCGGCCAAGGCCGGGGCGAGCGGGTGTCGCGAGCCCGAGCCCAGGCACACGCGCCCCAGCGCCAAACCCAACAGCGCCAGGTTCAGCGCCAAGCCGATGCCGCCTTGCTCGAAGTACCAGTGCAGCGGCACGCTTTGGGCATGCCAGGGCTGGTGGCGGCGGTCACTGCTGAAGAACCAGTGGGCGCTGGCATTCTTGAGGCTGCCATTGCGCAGCAGCTCCACGCCGTTGCTGCCTTGCAGCGAAAGCTGTGCCACATCGGCCTTCAGGCCTGGGCTTTGCAGCGCCAGCGAAAACACCAGGCCGCGTCGGGGCCAGCCGGTCTGGCCCAGTTCACCCTGACCGCCGAGGTCGATGCGCACCGGGCGCAGGTCGTGGCTGGCTTCGAGTTCGACGGTTTGCGTGACGCAGCCGCCCACCTCGATCAGGTGGCGCTCGCACACCTCGGCATGCAACTGCACAGGTCGCGCGTTGCGCACTTGCATGCGCAGCACGAGGCCAGCAGGTGCGTCGTTCACGCGCTGGCTCAGGCGCAGCAGGTCACCAAAGCCCTGCCCATGGCGGCCGGCCGCCAGCGCCATGTGGGGCTCGGGCACGGTTTGGAAGCGGATGTCGCCCAGGCGTTCGTTCAGTGGGGCGTCCATGGCGTAGTGAGCGACGTAGCGTCCGGCGCCTGCGCCAAGCCACTCGCCATTCACCATCGACACCATGGCGGGCACGCGCTGCCAGGGTGAGAAGCGGCTGCTGGGGTCTTCTGCCGGGGGGCTGGCGCGGCCACTGCTGGCGGTGCTGCTGCCCAGGGCCGCCACCACAGTGGCCGCTATCGCCAGCCCACCCAAGGCCCACAGCCGCGGCCGCCAGTTGACGGCCGCCAACGCGGCGCCGATGGTGCCGGCTTGCGAGAGGGGCCAAGCCAGGGCCAACAGCGCCAAGGGCAGCAGGGCTTGGTCGCGGCCAGCACCACCGCCCCAGCTCCAGGCCACCACCCCGGTCAAGCCCACCGTGCCCAGCCACGCGGCCGCGCGCACGCTGTCGCCCAGGGCGGTGTTCCAGGGTGCTCGCCCTTGCCAGGCCAAGCGGGCGAGGGTGACGCTCAGCAGCCAGCACAGCGCATAAGCCACGTAAGCCGCTTTGTCGATGTGCAGCGCGGCCAGTGCGCCAAGACCCACCAGGGGCAGTGCCATCACCGCGCCCAACAAGCTGCTGATGACGCGCTGTTGGCGGCCCGTTGACGGGGTAGAGCCCGGTTGTAGCAGCAGCGCCACCAGCACGCCGCAAACGCCCAGCAGGCCCCGGCTGCCGCTGCTGGGGAACATCTGCCATGCCACCCCGGTGCCGAGCAGCACCAACAGCGCCAGTGCGGGCAGGGCGGAACCGGGGCCTGGGCCGGTGGGGGTGGCTGATGTCGGTAGGGGGCGGGCGCCCCGCTCGTTGAGTCTTTGGCGCATCCACAGCACCAGGGTCAGCAACAGGCCCAGCAGCGCGCCCAGGTATGGGCCGCTGGCGGCGGTGGTGATGAGTGCATACGCCCCCAGCAGAGCCAAGCCCAGTGCGGCGGCACTCGGGCCCGGGCGCTCGGTCCGCAGCAGGGCCAGCAGCGCGAAGGGCAAGCTGAGGGTCAACGCGCCATGGAGGGCGGCACCGCCCACGTGCATCTCCCAAAACAGGCTGGTGCTGCGGTAGCCAGCACCGAAGTCGGCCCAAGCCGTGAAGGCCAGACGTTCGAGCAGCACGCCCAGTGCGCTGACCAACAGCACACCGAGCATGCCGGCGCTGAGGGCTGGACCGACCGCTTGCGGGGCCCGGCGCGCGCTGCGCAACCACAGCGGCAGCATCAGCGCCAGGGCCAGCGTAGGCAAGCCGGCGCGCAGGGCTTGTCCGGTGTCGTGGTAGCCCTGGTAAAGCGACAGGTTCAAGCCGCCACCGTCCAGCACCCCGTGCAGCACCGACAGCGCCATGATCAGCGCCGTCAGCAGCATTAGCACGGCGCTGAGCGGGTGCCAGCGCAGCGTGCGCCGCCAAATGGGCTGGGGGCGTAGGGGTCGCAGCCGGTGCGGGCCGGAGATGGCGGCATAGCCCCCCGCCGCGCTGGCCAGCACCAGCAAATGCCACTCTTCAAGCCACAGCCAGCCCGTCCAGGGGGCCAATCCGATCAGCGGCACGAGGGCCAGCATCCAGCCCGGCCAAACGGCCCAGAAGTAGCGCGCCAGCACGGCCACCAGCACCACGCCCAGCACGGCGGGTACGGCGCCCAAGGGGTGTTGCAGGGCCAGCAAGATGGCCAGCACACCGCACAGCAAGGCCACCACTGCCGCACTGGTGCGCCGCCAAGGCAGGCTGTTTTTGCTGCGGGAGGCGGAGGCCGAGCTTCGCCGCCGGTGCGGCCGCTCGCGGACCGCGGTGGCGATGTCGGCGTTCATGCGCGGGATGATAGGGCGGGGGTGGACGCGCTGGCCGCAGGCCCCGCGCCTCAGGCGCTCAGGGCAGCCAGCCGCTGAAGCTCAAGCCCACCGCCACCACCAGGGCCAGCGTGCCCAGCAGAAGCAATTGCCAGCGGTTCTTGCGTGCGGTGCGCTCGCGCTCGCTCAAGGCCGGTTGTACGGGGGGTGGCTCGGCCGCTGCGGGTTTCGGGGGCGCTGGTTCTGGCGTGGATGCAACTCTGGGTGGCGCACTGGGACTGGGGGCTGGCCGCGGCGCGACGGGCACGGTTTGCGGCAGGGCATCGCTGGGCAGGGACGCTGGCGCAGCTGCCGGCACCGGCACCGGGCTCAGGGCCGCCGGGGATGACAGGCCCCCGACGCCGGACACCATGCCGCCGCTCAGGTCCAGCCACACTTCGATCGCTTCGGCCAGGGCCTGCAAATCGGGCAGGCGCTGGTTGGCTTCGGGGTGGGTTGCCTGGTGCAGCAGCGCGTCCAGTGCGCTGCGGGCTTCGGCACGCAGCGTCAACCACTGGCTCAGAGGGCTTAAGGGATCTGGGGTGCTCGCGTCCACGCCGGGCAGGCGGCCGGTGACCAGCAGCCCCATCAGCGTGCCCACGCTGTAGGTTTGGCTCAGCGCGTCAGCGGGCGAGCCGGCTTGGGCTTGCGGGCTTTGGAAGGCCTGCGCGGCGCGGCTGATCTGGCCGCTCAAGGGGCCCAGCGACTGGGCCTGTGCATCGGTGCGCACCATGGCCAACGCGTGCAGGCGCAATTGCTGCTGCGGGCCCAGCCACAGCAGGCTGGGATCGAGCTCGACCATCGAGAGGCCTTGGCCACGCGCCACCAGCAGCAGCTCGCACAGCTGCACCACCCACTCCATGCGTCGGCGCAGGCTGACGGCGGCCAGTTGCGACAACAGCGGGCTGCCCTCGAGCAGCGGCACCACCACATAGGGGCGGCCTCCGTGGGTCAGGCCGGAGTCGAGCGGCCAAGCGATGTCGGGGTGCTGCCAGGGCTCGCCCTCTGAGGCGGCCATGCGCAGCAGCACGGCGCCGGCGTCTTGCGTGTCGCGGTAGGCCAGCAGCCACACCGGCTGGCCCGATGCCGCATTCGTGGCGCGCCACCAGTGCCCCGAGGGCACCTCGGCCACTTGTTCTTCGAGTCGCCACACACCCAGGCGCTCGCCCACCCGATCCATCACCTCAGCCACAGCCGCCTCTCGTTGCCCATGCAGTGGCCGATGTTAGGCCGCTGGCGCCTTCCGGCCTGTAACCGACCGGATACTGACGCCATGTTGTCGATGTTGGCCGTTTGTTTGCCGTTTTTCGCCCTGGTTGGGGTGGGTTATGCGGCGGGTCGGCGGCAGTGGTTGCCCGTGGCGGCTTTGCCTGGGCTGAACGCTTTGGTGATGCTGCTGACTTTGCCCGCCCTGCTGCTGCAAATGGGTCGCGCTTGGGCCAGCCAAGGCTTTGCGGGTATCGGGCTGGTCCCGGCTTATGCCCTGGCCAGCGGCGGCGTGGTGGTGGTGGCTTTTGTGCTGGCGCGGCGCGCCGGCTTGATGGGCGTGGACCGTGGCTTCGCTGCGCTGGTCACCGCCTTTCCCAACACCGGTTTCATGGGCTTGCCCTTGCTGGGCGGCCTGTTGGGGGCGGGCGCGGCGGCGCCGGTGGTGGCCACCATCGTGTTTGATTTGGTGGTGACCACCACGCTGTGCCTCGTCAAGGGTGGTGGCACCGCACGCCAGGGTTTGGCCTTGGCGGCGCGCAACCCGCTGCCCTGGGCGGTGGCGGTGGGTTTGCTGATGGGCGCGACGGGTTGGGTGCTGCCGTCGCCCCTCGAGCAAGTGCTCAGCCTGCTGGCCCAAGCCTGCACGGCACTGGCCCTGGTCACGCTGGGCTTGGTGCTGGCCGCGCAGGCCGCCCAAACCCAGAGCGACACCTTGACCGCTCCGGCGGAGGCGCAGGTGAGTTTGCAGCTGGCACTGGTGAAGCTGTTGCTGCACCCCGCGCTGGCCTGGATCGCGGCGCTGGCAGCCCAGGCACAAGGTTGGCTGGACGCCCGCGGCGTCGCCTTGGTGGTCTTGGCCGCCGCCCTGCCCAGCGCTGCCAATGTGGCGCTGCTGGCGCAGCGCATGGGCGCCGACAATCCAGCCGTGCCCCGAACCGTGATGCGATCGACTGCCGCTGCTTTGCTGACCGTGCCCTTGTGGGCTTGGGTGCTGGGGGTGCGCGTGTGAGGGCTGGTCTCAGGGCGCTGCGGTGGGTGTGGCCGCTGGCGGTGATGGTGCTGGTGACGCTGCAGATGGCCGTATCGGACGCACGCGCTGAGGCCTACCGCCAGCCGTCGGCCGCTGTGCGCGCTGCGCTCGACGCCCCGCTGCCGGTGCGCGCGCAGGCCTCGCCTGACGGGCGTTGGCTGGCGTTGGTGACGCCACGCCGCTACGTGCCCTTGGCCGAGTTGGCGCGCCCGCAGCTTCGGCTGGCGGGCACGCGCTTTGAATCGCGCAGCCGCAGCGGCCTACCCACCAATGCCCTGACGGCGCTGAGTCTGCGTTTATTGGACGGCAAGCCCGGCACTGAGCGCCGCGTGAGCCTGCCCACCACAGGCACCTGGCACAGCTTCAGCTGGTCGCCCGACGGACGGCACTACGTGCTGCAGCGGCGCACCGCAGCGGCTACCGAGCTGTGGGTGGGCCGCAGCGAGGGGGGCTCACCCCAGCCGATCGAAGGCCTGCGTCTCAACAGCGTGTTGAATGAGGGCGAAGTCGTTTGGTGGAACGCCAACGAGTTGCTGGTGCTGGCTGTGCCCCTGGCGCCCGGCCCGCAACCCACCGAGCCATTGCCCGGCCCGCAGAGCCAAGAGCACAGCGGCCGTGCGACGCCCGAGCCGCCGCATGCTGATCTGCTGCGCAGCGATTTCGATGCCGCGCTGTTCGAACACCAAGCCCGATCGCAAGTGGCGCGCGTGAACCTGGCCAGTGGTGCCGTGGTGCGCATGGGCGAGCCCGGCTTGTTCTACAGCCTGAGCGTGGCCGGCGAGGGCCAGGCGCTGGTGACCGAGCGCCTGACACGCCCGTTCCCGCGCATGCTGTTGGCCGAAGACTTTGCGCAGACCGTGGAGCTGCGCGACCCGCGAGGGCGTGTGCTGCGTGAACTCGCCCGGGTGCCTTCACGCCAAGGCGTTGCGGTGGATGGCGTGGTCAGTGGGCCGCGCGTGTTTTACGGCGCCCCCACGCGCGACGCCGCGGTGTACTGGGTCGAGGCGCTGGACGGTGGCAACCCCGCCGCCAAGGTGGCTTACCGCGACCGCGTGATGCGCCTCAAGGCGCCCTACACCGGTGAGCCCGAGGAGGTGCAGCGCATGCCGCACCGCTTCGCACGCCTGCGCTTTCTGGAGGACGGCGCGCACGCGCTGCTGACCGAGATCGACCGCAGCCGCAGCTGGACCCGCACCTACCTGCTGCCCTTGGATGGCAGCCAAAGCCGGGTGCTGTTCGAGCACGCGCTGCGCGAGCGCCTGCGCCACCCCGGTGCGCCGCTGATGCGCACCGCGCCCAGCGGCCAGCGCGTGGTGCACACCGGCGCGGATGGCAGCTTCTGGATGGTCGGCCAGGGCTTCTCGGCCAAAGGCGAGCGGCCGTTCCTTGATCGCTACAGCGTGCGCGACAGCACGCCGGTGCAGCGCGTGTTCCATGCCGAGGGCGTTTATGAACTGCCACTGCAGTGGCTCGGTCCGAAGCGCCTGCTCACCCTGACCGAGCGGCCACTGGAGAGCCGGCAGTGGAGCGTGCGCAGCGGCGCGCAGTGGGCCAACGTGAGCCCCATCACCACCCCACCCGAGCCCCCCGCCGCGCTGCGTCAGCTGCGCCGTGAGTTCGTCACCTTCAAGCGCGACGACGGCGTGGACATGAGCTTCTGGATCGTGCTGCCGCCCGACTGGCAAGAGGGCCAGAAGCGGCCCGCCTTGGTCTGGGCCTATCCGCTGGAGTTCACCGACACCCAGCTCGCCAGCCAGCAAGCCCAGCCCAGCGAACGCAGCCAGTGGCCGGTGCCCGGCAGCCCGGCCTGGCTGGCGCTCGATGGCTACGTCGTGATCTACGACGCCACCATGCCTGTGGTGGGCGACGCCAAGACCGTCAACGACAACTTCCTGGAGCAGATCCAGATGAACGCCCGCGCCATCGTCGACAAAGCCGACGAGCTGGGCAGCGTGGACCTGCGGCGCTTGGCCATCGGCGGGCAAAGCTATGGCGCCTTCATGGCTGTGAATCTGCTGGCCCACACCAACCTGTTCAGGGCCGGTATTGCGCGCAGCGGCGCCTACAACCGCACCCTCACGCCCTTTGGTTTCCAGAGCGAGCGCCGCAATCTCTGGGAAGCGCGGGAGTCCTACCTGCGCCTGTCGCCCCTGCTGTACGCCAACCAAATCAAAGAGCCGCTGCTGTTGCTGCACGGCGAGCAAGACAACACCAGCGGCACGCCCGTGCTGCAAAGCGAGCGCCTGTACCAAGCGCTGGCGGGCCTGGGCCAAACCACGCGCCTGACGGTGCTGCCGCTGGAGGGCCACAGCCTGGCCAGCCGCGAGGCCGCCGGCCAGGTGCAGTGGGAAATGAGCCAATGGCTGCGCCGCCACGTGGGCGAGCCGCGGCCGCGCTGAGATCAGCTTTCGTCAGCCCGTGCGATGGCTTGCAGGCGCTCGGCCGTGAAGGCGAGCGCCGCTGGCAACAGGCCACTGGCCGCAATCGCCTCCAGGCCGCGCCGGGCCAGCTCAGCGGCCGCCTTGCGGTCGCCCTGGGCCAGCGTCAACGCGGCTTCGGCATGCAGCTCGTCGTGGGGCTGGGCCAAGCCCTGCATCAGCGCCAGGGCGGCGTCCCACCAGCGTTGGGCCGCAGCGGGTTCGCCGCGGTCTTCGGCCAGGTAGACCACCATCGGCAGCAGCAGCGCACGGCGCATCAGTGCCGCCGTGTTGGCGTAGTCGTCGCTGTGCAGGCGCTCGGCGTAGCGCAGGGCGGCCTCGGCGGCGGCTTCACGGTGCCCCTGGTCCCACGCCACCGCCAGCGCGAACAGCGGGCCCATCAGCCGCGCCAGCGGGTCGGCCTGGGCCTGGGTGACGGTCTGCACCAAGCCCGCGTCCCAATCGCGCGGGCGCTGGCCCGCCAGGGCCTGGGCTTGCAGCAATGTCATCGCGATCCGTTCGTGCACCGCCGGGTCGCCCCGCCACGCCTGGCGCAGCTGGTAGCCATCGCTCAGGAAGCCCCCGGTCTTGACCGGCAGCAGGTTGACGACGGCGAAGAAGCCGTTCACCAGCACCAATGCCGCGCACACGCCGCGTTGGAAGGCGCCGGGGTCGTCCCCCGGGCCATACAGGCCCAGCAAGCCCAGCAGCACCAGCACCACATTGGCTCCCGGTCCGCCCAGCAGCATCAGCGACAAATCGCGTGACCTGGCGGCGCCCGCATGCGCCGGCGGCAAGCTGGCCGCCAGGCCCAGCAAGCCCGGACCCAAGCGCCCCCAGGACACATGCAGGCGTTCGCCAAAGCGCAGCCTTAGCGGCCCCACGATGAACAGGAACGGCCGCCAACCCGCCAGCCGGCCGCCGATCAAATGCCC
>CAZAIR010000005.1:0-4391 GCA_964485225.1 uncultured Burkholderiaceae bacterium | reverse complement strand
AGCAGCACCCACCAGGGCCCCGACGAGCCACCTGACATGAAGCGAAACGCCATCGCCAGCCCAACGCCCAACGCAGCGCCCTTCGCAAAGGCAAGTACGAAGCGCAGGCCGTGGGCCCACCAAGGGCGTTTCGGGGACTTGACCTTGTCGGGGTCGGGTGGCGGCTCGCTCAGGGCGGGCGGCAAAGGGGTGTCGCTCAAGGTCATGCGCCAGTTTCGCGTCGGCTCGAAGCCCATAGAAAGGGCCAGGGCTCCAGCGCCATGCCGACCTACAAAGGCTCGCCCAGCATCAACTTGCGCGCACCCGCGCCGCGCACGGCCACCCGGTCGTCGGGGTTGTAGAGCGCGCAGGCTTTCAGCGACAAACACCCGCAACCGATGCAGCCACCCAGCGTGCCGCGCAGCCGGGTCAGCAGGGCGATGCGCTCGTCCAGCAGCGCCGCCCAACCGCGGGCCAGCCGCTCCCAGTCGGCTTTGGTGGGCGTGCGGCCTTCGGGCAGGCCGGCCAGCGCGGCGCCGATCTCGGGCAGGGTCAGCCCCACGGCCTGCGCAGCCTGGATGAAGGCCAGCCGCCGCAGCACCTCGCGTGGGTACTGTCGGCGCCCACCCGGGCTGCGGCCGCCCTGGATCAAGCCCTGCGCCTCGTAGAAGCGCAACGCGCTGACTGCCACGCCAGCGCGTTCGGCGACGGCGCCGATCGACAGCCAGGTGGTGGTGCGGGTGCTACACATGGGACTTGACCTCAAGTTAACTTGAGCTTGCATCGTAGGCGCCTTCATTGCCATCGGAGCCTGCCATGTCCCTCAGTCCATCAACCGCCAGCCTTCAAGACCTGTATGCCGTGCTCGACGCCGACATGGCGCTCAGCCTGGATTACCTCGATGCCCAGCAGGGCGTGGGCGCCCAGCTGCCCCCCGACGGAGGGGCGTACGCCAGCCATTTGCCGATGGCGGCGCATGCGCTGCATGCGCTGGGCTGCCCGCCCGACCAGCTGCGAGCCTGGGGGCACCGTGCGGCGGCGCAGTTGCCACCCGCACCGCCTTGGCCTGCCTTGGCCGAAGCCCAGGCAGAGATGGCCCAAGCCATGGCCCGTGAGGGCGCTGAGCCGCTGCTGGCGAGGGCTTTGCCCAGCCTGATGGCCGCAGCCGGGGCGATGGGCTTTCACGCCCTGATCCGCACCGCGCACGCCTGGGAGAGCGGCCACGCCGGCCAACTGGCGCGGGCGCTCGCCTATTGGCAGTTGCGCGCGGCCTCAGCCCCATGCCCTTGGCAGGCCCCAAGGCCGGCCACCCCACGGCCGCTGGCCGACTGGTTGGCGGCGCTGCTGGCCTTGCCGCCCGCGCTACCGGGGCCGCGCCTGGGTTGGATCAGCACCCGCATGGGCGCTTGGGCGCAGCAGCCGGCCGTGCAGGCCGTGGCGCCCGCGCTGCAGACCGGGCCCGACACCTTGCCCCAGCTCATCCGCTGGGCGGCCCAGGCCTATGCCGACAGCGGCAACTTCACCGTGCTGCACCTGGTCACGGCCAGCCGCGCGGCGCGTGTGTTGCTGCCGCTGCTGCCGCCAGCGGCGCAGCCGGCGGCGCTGCAGGCCTTCAGCACCCACGCCGCCTTGGGTTTGCTGGCCAGCGGTTGGCGTGGGCAGCGGCAGGCCGCCCTCGACGCACCAGCTTGGCCAGCCTTGGGTGCGGCCGTGTTGCAGCATGGTGACGATCACGTCATCAAGCTGGCCCACGCCGTGCTGCAGTGCGCTGCCGATGACCCTGAGACGCACCCCAACCCGGTGTGGCGCCAAGCGGTCGCGCGCAGCTTGCTGGTGTTCGCCCCCGTCGCAGCAGCTTGAACAGCGTGTTGCGTTGCCTGGCTTGCAAAGGGGCTGAAGGCTGCCTGTGGGCCCTGCACCCACCGCCCTGCGCCGGCGCCGCAGCTGTTGGGGTGTGCGCTGCGGCGGCGGCGGGTGACCAAGCCGGCGTGACCAAGGTCGCAGCCCTTGGGGTCGGGCCCCATGACACCAGGGCGGCGGCGGCCTATGGTTGGGTTTGTTGTGGCCTTTTCACCCACGCCCATGTCCGACCACCCAACCCTGACCCGCTGGCACGCCTGGCAACAGCTTGCCGATGCCCTCGAACGCTTGCTGCTGTGGCCGCAGTCGGCCGCGGATTTCCCGCTGGCCATGCGCGACTTGGCCAAACAGATCGACGAGCTGATGAGCCTCGACACCGACTTGGGTGTGTTCGAGGTGGTGCGCATCAGCCCCGACAAACTGACCCGCTATGGCGCCTTGCACTCCTTGCACACCGCGGCGGTGGTGTGGCTGGTGGCGCACCGCAAGGAGTGGGTGCTGGCCAAGCGCTTGGTCGCCCTACAAGCCGCCTTGACCATGAACATCGCCGTGACCGACCTGCAAACCACCTTGGCGCAGCAACCCGGCCCGATGGACGCCGACCAGCAGACGCGCATGCGCAGCCACGCACTGGACAGCGAGCTGCTGCTGCGCACCCTGGGTGTGAGCGACGAGGTCTGGCTTGCCGCTGTGGCCGAGCACCACGAACAGCCTGGCGGCAAGGGCTACCCGCGCGGCCTGGACAAAACCGGCGAGCTGGCCGACCTGCTGCGCACCTGCGACGTCTTCTGCGCCAAGATGAGCCCGCGCGCCGGCCGCACGGCCATGCTCAGCCCCACGGCAGCGGAGGCCATCTTTCGCCAGCGCAGCGCCAACTACTTTGGCGCCACCGTGGTCACCACCATGGGTGTGTACCCACCCGGCAGCTTGGTGGCCCTGGGCAGCGGCGAGCAGGCCATGGTGACGGAGCGCACGCGCGACCCGCTGCGACCTTTGATTGCCCTGCTGACGGACGCCGAAGGACGGGCCTTGGACGCCCCCCAGGCCAGCGGCACCGACGCCTCCGGCGCCCGCAAAGTGGTGGGGCCGGCCCGCAGCGCCGATCCAGCCCAGTTGTTCACCCCCACGGACGTCCTGAAAACACGCTGAGCGCGGTGCCTGGGTGCGTCGCGCGGAGACACTGCCACCCATGCCACTGCTGACTACCCTGACCCGGCGCTTCGAGCGCCTCCTAGACCCTTACCCCACCGCCCCTGTGGCGGCACCGAAGCCGGCCTTCTTTGCCTTCTTGTGGGGCTGTTCCAAGGGTCTGCGGCCGCACCTGCTGGCGGTGACCTTGTTCACGGCCGCCATCGCCGCCACCGAAGCCTTGCTGTTCAGCTTGATGGCCCACCTGGTGGACTGGCTGACCACCCTGGACCGCACGACGCTGTGGCAGCAGCCGCAGCCGGTGTTGTGGGGTTTGGTTGGCTTGCTGGTGGCCAGTGTGGTGTTCGCCGCGCTGCAGGCGCTGACCAAGTACCAGGCGGTGTTCGGCAATTTCCCGATGCGCCTGCGCTGGCAGTTCCACCGCCTCATGCTGGGCCAGAGCCTGAGCTTCTTCGGCGACGAGTTCGCCGGGCGCATCGCCACCAAGGTGATGCAGACCGCGCTGGCGGTGCGCGACACCTGGCTGATCGTGGTCGACATCCTGGTCTACGTGGTCGTTTACTTCGGCACCCTGGTGGCCATCGTGGCCAGCTTCGACGCTTGGCTGATGCTGCCCTTTGGCGTGTGGCTGCTGCTCTACATCGGCGCGTTGTGCTTCTTCGTGCCGCGCTTAGGGCAAGTGGCGCAAGCCCAGGCCGACGCCCGCAGCCTGATGACCGGCCGCATCACCGATGCCTACACCAACATCGCCACCGTCAAGCTGTTCGCGCACAGCCAGCGCGAGGCCGGCTTTGCCAAGGCGGCGATGCAAGAGTTCATGGGCACCGTGCACAGCCAGATGCGCTTGGTCACCGCCTTTGAGGTCGTGAACACCGCGCTCTCGGCCTTGTTGGTAGGGGGCACCGCGGTGCTTGCCTTGTGGCTGTGGGGTGTCAACCTGGTGGGTGTGGGCGCCGTGGCCGCGGCCACCGCCATGGCCATGCGGCTGAACGGCATCAGCCATTGGGTGATGTGGGAGATGGCCTCGCTGTTCGAGCACATCGGCACCGTGCAAGACGGCCTGCAGACGCTGAGCAAACCCCACACCGTGGTCGATGCGCCCAATGCCCAGCCGCTGCACGTGCGCGAAGGCGCGCTGCAGTTTGAACGTCTGCAGTTCGCCTACGCCAACGGGCAGCCGGTGCTGCGCGGCCTCAACCTCGACATTCGCCCCGGCGAAAAGATCGGCCTCGTGGGCCGCAGCGGCGCAGGCAAAAGCACCCTGGTGAACCTGCTGCTGCGCCTGCACGACCTGCCGGCTGACGGCCAAGGCGGCACCATCCGTGTGGACGGCCAAGACATCGCCCTTGTGACGCAAGACAGCCTGCGCAGCGCCATCGGCATGGTCACCCAGGACACCTCGC
>CAZAIR010000004.1:12756-24530 GCA_964485225.1 uncultured Burkholderiaceae bacterium | reverse complement strand
CACCAGCCAGCCGCCACCGGCGGTGTCCGGCAGCGGGGCCAGGCTCATCAGCGTGGTGTTGGCGGTGGGCACATCCCGCGGCTGGCCGCGGCCGGCCTGGGACCACAGGCGCAGGGGGTGGCGGCCATTCACATCCCACATCCCGCCAGCCGCCAGGGTCTGGCCGTCGGCGCTGAAGGCCACTCTTCCGAGGCTGCCGTTGTCCACCCCGGCGCTGCTGGGGGTGTGGGCCAGGCCCAGGCGCGGCTGGCCGTCGGGGCCGCTGGCCACGGCCATCACATCCACCCGGGTGCCGTCGCGGTAGCCCACCGCCAGTTGCCGGCCGTCGGGTGAAAAGGCCAGGCCGAAGGGCCGCTTGCCGCCGGGGGCGGCCAGGGTGTGGGCCGGCTTCAGGGCGCTGCCGGCGGCGGCATCCGCGGCCAGGCGGTACAGGCGCAATTGACCATCGTAGCTGCTGGTGGCCAGCAAATGGGGGGCCGCGCCGCGGCCGCCACTGCCGCCGGGATCGGCGGGGGCCAGGGCGAAGCTGGCGGCGTAGCTGTCGGCCTGGTAGTCGCTGTCCACCAGCGGCGCGCTGCCTTCGGCCCAGCGCCAGACGCGCACCCCGTTCTTCCCGCCCAGCGTGGCCGCCAGCCAGCGGCCGTCGGGGCTGAAGGCCAGGTGGTTGATGACATCGGGCAGGCCGCTCAGGCGGCGCAGCAACTGGCCGGTGCTGCGGTTGAAAAGGTAGACAGTGGTGCTTCGATCCCACTCGTAGCCGGTCCACCCCGCCGCCGCCACTACCGCCCCGTCGGGCGACAGGGCCACGGCGTAGAGCTTACCCTCGTTGCCCTCGCCCAGCGGCGCTCGCAACACCTGCAGCAGCCGGCCGCTGGCCACCTCCCACACGCGGGCGGTCTTGTCGTCGCTGGCAGTCACCGCCCAGCGGCCCTGGGCGTCGGTGGCGATGCGTTTGACCATCGCCGTGTGCATGCCGGCTTCAATGCGCAGTTGGGGGGCGGTGGGCGGTTCACCAGCAACCGCAGGGTCCAGGCAACCCATGATCCCCATCCCTGCCAAGGCCGAGGTGCAAAGTCGCACCAGCGCGGCCCGCGGGCAAGCGCCCCGGTCTATCCAGTCCCATGCCCTGGCAAACACCCTCGCCACGCCACCTCCCCTGTCAACCCAATCCATGGCACCTCCCTCCCGATTGAACTGTGCGGCATGTTGTGACATTTGCGCATCCGACGTTTAGTCTAGGGATGCCGAAAGATCGCCCACCACGTGGGCACGCCCGCCACAGACACCAGCGCAAAGCGAATACAGGGCCCAGCGACGCCAGGGCTCAGGCGGCCGCGAGCGCGCCTCACGGTGCACTGGCCTTGAAACGCACGCGCAGCTGACCGTCAGCCGCCAGGGTCAGGCCCAGGTCTCGCTGCAAGACAGCTGCAGTCGCCGTGAGCCTGTCGGCGGGTACCCGCGCCACGACCACGCGATCGGCACCGTCTTCACTCAGCGCTGCCACCACACCCTGGCTGGCCAGGGCTTGAAGCAGGCGCTCGGCATCCTGCGCTGGCTGAGGGCTGGCAATCACCGCCTCGGGTGCGATCAGGCTGCCCGGGCTCTTGATCGTGCCGGGATCGTCGATGGCTGGTGTGCCGGGGCGCATCAAGAGCGGCACCGCGACGACGGCCATCACGGCCGCGGCCACCGCCGCGTAGCGGCCAGAGTGACCACCTTCCGCCGGAACGAGCCAAGCCATCAGCGCGCGCCACGGGCCGGGGTGACGCGCCGGCGCGGCGCTGCGCCGGGCATCTTCCGCCAGGCGGGCCATGAGCATGTTTTCCACACGCAGCCGCAGGCTTGGGTCCACTGACTGGGCCTCGCGATCTTCCTTGTCGAAGTAGCTGCGGGCCCGTGCGGCCATGCGCTCGTCGGCGGTGCGTGGCTCCACCTTGCCGGCCAGGACATCCAGCCAGCGTTCGTCATCGTGGGGGTTGGACATGATGATCAGTCCTTGCAGTGTTCAAAGTAGGGGCGCGCCTTCAGGCACGCATCAGACAGGCGCTGGCGGGCATTGGCCAGTACCCTTTGCAGCTCCTGAGGCGTCAGCCCATCCAGGTCGGCGCCGTAGTAGATGGCGACTTCCTCATTGGTGTAATCGCGATACTTCAGCCAGAGAGCCTCCGCCGTCTTTGGCATCTCCTTGCGCATGTGGGCCAAGGCCTTTTCAACGCAATCGGTCAGGGCCTTGTGCCAGAGCGGATCTTCCGAGGGCTCAGCGTCTTCGGCCATGGCCTCCAGCAGTTCCTCGTCGTCCATCAGCACTTCGGCGGAGCCGTCCTTCGAGCCACCGCCACGTGTCAGGGCGCCCCGCTTGCGCGCGTAGTCGACCAGCACGTTCCTCGCTGTCCGGTACAGGTAAGCCTCGGCGCATTCGGCCGCCTTCAGCGGACTCTTCAGATTGAGGAACTTGAAGAACGTGTCGCTGATCATCTCCTCGGTCATGTCACGCAGGCTGTTGCGCCGGAACATGCTGGCGAAGCGGCCGGTGTAGTGGTCCATCAGCAGGCGGGCCGCTTTGTCTTTTTGGCCGGCCGCCACCATCAACAAGGCATCGGTTGCAGGGCTCGCCGGCTTGGATGTGTCGTCATGAGTGGGCACGGAAACTCCTGAAATCGGTTCGGGCTATGGACCAAGACGTGAAGCACGCGGCAATGTCAGCCCGGTTGCCGCCGGCCAGGGTGTTTGTTGACGTCAGTCCACCCGACGCACTTCCACACGGCGGTTGGCGGCAGAGTCCATGACGCCAGGCTCCAGTGGCTGCCTGCTGCCGAAGCCATAGGCCGTCAGCCGCTCTGGCGCCACCCGACCATGGGTGACCAGGTAACGGCGCACTGCGATGGAGCGGGCACAGGACAGTTCCAGGTTGATGCGGTCGGTGCCGGTTGCGTCGGCATGGCCGGCGATGGCAAAGCGGGCGGCGGCGGCAGCAGGCTCGGTCAGCACCTGGGCCACCCGATCGAGCAGGCGCCGACCCTCGTCGGTGATCTGATCCTTGCCCTTGGCAAACTGGACGGCCAGGTTCACACGGGGCGCATCGGCGCCCGGCATGGGCACCACCACCAGGTTGCGCGCACTGGCCCTTGGCTGTGGCCTCTCGGCGAGCGCCGATGCGCCGGCGCCCGGGCACAGCCCATTGGTCGAAGGCAGTTCGGTGCGCCTGAAGCTGCGTGTCACAGGCGCTGGCGCCAGGGCCTCGCGTAATTGATCCAGGCTCGGGTTCTGCATCAGCGGGGGCTGAGGGGCTGCACTGCCTTGCGCTTGGGCGGCCGTCACAGCCCCGGCCAAACACAGGGCCGACACCGCGCTGAGCCATGGTCGTTGCTTCATGATCGAACTCCGAAACTCCTTTGCATCACCGGGCGGTGTGCACGATGCTGACCGTGGTGACCAGGCCCTGGCCGCTGCGGTTGAGCATATAGGTCGCGCTGGGCGTGTTCTGCACGTCGAGGCGGATGTCCTTGCTGGTGGCGCCTTCCTTGACGCTGCGCAGCCAGCGCGAGAGCCAGACCAGCATACCCGGCTGCTGCTTGGGTTCGAGCACGACGTGCAATTGATCGATGCCTGACGTGCCGTCCAGCTTCAGGCGCGGCGAGATCGTGTCCTGCCCGATCTTGACCTCGCCCTGCCAGAGCGGTGTCGGGCTGGTTTCGCCCTTGGGCGTAGTGTTGTAGAGCGAGATCCTCGCGTCGCGCGAGGCCAGCACCTTGACGCGAAACCGGTCGCCGGTGCGAAACACCGTGTCGGTGCCCTTGGGCGTCAGCGTGCCATCGAGCGACTCCATCAGCACGCTCACCGCCATGGCGTCGGTGGGCGCCGTGCCTGCGCTGGCGGGCACCGCACCGCGAACCGGCGCGGTGATCCGGTCCAGCACGATGTCCTTGGTGGTGCTGGAATCGGCCAGGGCGGCCGGTGACGCGGCGGCCACCAGGGCCGCTGTCAGCATGAGTCGGAGGAGCTTGGTCATTCGGAGGGTCTCCGGTAAGCCCGCCATGGGCGGGCAGGGTTGAACTTGAAACTCAGGACGTGTGGCCAGCCGGTGTGTCAGGGCGCCGCTTGAGGCCGTCGAGGCCGATCCCGCTGTCTGCCACCGTGCTCCTTCGTCGAGGCCCCTGTGCCTGAGACCGCTATACCCCCGGCCCAGCGGCCACGAGCGTGAACGGCGCCCAGTGACTCGGGTGCGACCACTCCGGCAAGGCGCCTTGCTGACCATCGAGCATCGACAGCATGGTGGCCCGCAGCGCTTGTGCCGTGGAGGCTTCGCGGGGGGAACTCAGCCTCATGAACTGGGCCACGAACTCCGAGGCGCTTTTGTCATGGACGGCCCAATGCGTGCCCATCACCGAGCGAGCGCCGGAGTACAGGAAGCCACGGACCAAGCCCCCTAAAGCGTCACCTCCCGGGCGTGCCGCGGATGCGGTGTTGCACGCCGAAAGCAGCACCATGCGAGCCGAGATGCGCAAGCCGAAAATGTCGTCCAGCGTGAGCAACTGGGAAGCCATCGCTCCATCGGCTTTGGACATCACCAGGGCAGGCTCCCTGACGCCGACCACTTCCCCAGGTGCAAGCCCATGGGTTGCGAAATGCAGGATTGACGCCTGCCTGAGTTGGCCATCCTGCGATGCCCTGAGCACCGACGCACGGGTGGCAGCGGGCCCCTGGATCATCACCGCACCAGGCCCGATCACCCGGGCCAGCGCCTCGGCCTCCGCCCGCGTGGCTGGAAGGCAGGGAAAGTTGACCGAAGCCCAATCGACACCCAGTCGGTCCAGCCCGGCAACATCAAAGCCATCGCTGCCTTCTCGGCCACCCGCGTTGCGCGGCGAATCGACGGCACACTCGTCGCCAAACGCGGGGTTCGCCCAGGACATCAGGGGCACGGCCGATGAGCCGGGCGCAGCGACAGGCTCATGACCAGACCAGCGCGCCAGCGATGCCAATTGCACCAGCGTGTGCGAGCGCACCAGCCACGCCGCCGCACGGTACTGAGTGGCTGTGGGCGAGCTCGTGCGCAGCGGTTGCCCGCCTCTGAGCAGGCATGCAAATGGCAGCGCGGAGAGTTCTCCGCTCACCGACACAAACATCCTGTTCGACCCCCGCACCAAGTCATCGAAACCACCGAAGAGCAGCGTGTAGACCTGCTGAGCGGCCTCAAAATCAAACGGCCTGGATGGGGTGGCACTCACCGACTGGCGGATACGCTGGATCAACGTCAGGGAAGTGCCTCGATCGATACCCTGAAGGCGAACCCTCGCCTGCTTCAGCGTGACCGCCATCACCACGCACTTTGCCCCGATGGGCACCATGGCAAGCCACAAATCTGAGGGCTGAAGATTCGATCGAATCCGGCCCGCATTGGGCGCCTCGGCCACCAGCCAGCTGGTGAAGCCCGGTGAACGGCGCTCGAACGCATCAATCAGCCTCTCCAGACTGGCCAAGGCATCCTGCATGGCCCGGTACTGGTTGCTGTTCGGATCGGCCTCGCGGCCACCCGTCTCGAGCGACTGTGCCCACCGCAGCTGTGTTTCGCGAGCGGCCAGCTGCGCGTCCTGGAGCTGCCGCATGTCGTCCGTGTTCAGCCCGCTGGGCGGTGCACGACGTGAGAGCGATGCGGACACCGCCGCGTCCACCTCGCTCTCCTGTGCCAATGCCGCAATTTGAAGCAGATCATCGAAGGACATCTTCTTTCGGTTGACGGCTTCGGCAGCGGCCTCCAGGGCAGCATTCAAGGCCGTACGCATCGCCGACTCCGGAAACGCTCGCTCGAAGGTCAGTGATGTCTTCCTCAGCACAAGCAGCCGCTCGCGCATTGCCAATGCAGATCGCGATGCGTCGTCAAGCCAGATGCCGTCAAGACCTTGGCTTCGGGCCACTGCCATGGCGCCGATCGCGCGTGCAGCCCAGTAGATGAAGGAGAGTTCCGGGCCGAGGCCCGGCAGGACCTGAGGCTCAAGCTCCCTCATCCGCTGAGCGGCGGCCACCAAGGGCTCACGCAGCTCCACAGCGAGGTACATGTCAAGGCAAGCCGCCAGGATTCCGACGGGCCCTTGGCCCAGGGAGCGAGCCCCTCCCAGCCGAGTGAGCCCCGCGCGCGCGCCCACCAAGTCTCCGCCGCTGGCGCGTAGGTAGGCTCGCCGGAACTGAATCGACCGCGCGACGAATGGCCAGTTCCGCTCCCAGATGATCACAGGCCAATCCCCGAACCTCCTGGCAGCCCCGGCGAAGTCTCGGTTCGTGTGAGCCAACAAGGTCTCAGCATTGACCAGAAATCGCTCGATGGCCGGCTCGGTGTGAACAGCCAGGATGCGCTTCAACCCATCGACCTGTTCCTCAATTTCAGCCGCCCTGCCATTTTGCGCCGCCATCAAGGCCAGCGCATTCCGGGACACGGCCTGCGAAAAGTACACATCCCGCCGTGCGCTGTCGCGCAGCGCTTGGCCGTCCTCAACGGCAACGCGCACAGCTTCACGTGCGAAGGTCATCGATTCGGCATAGCGCCCGGACCTGACAGCAATGAACGCCAACAGCCGCTGACGCTCCACCCGATACTGAAACTTCCGGAGTGAAGGGGTATTCGGCTGCTCCAGGCTGGGCGGCAGACGCGCGAGCAACCTGGCCGCCGTGCCGTTCAAACCTGCGTCAATCGCCACGCTGACCCCCATCTGCAAGGGGATCGCCAAGTCAGCGGGCAATGCTGCGCCTCCTGCTTCCGCACCGACCATGCGCTCAGCCTTCAACAAGTAGGGCACGGCGGCCAGTTCACGCCCCTGCATCAGCTCGACATAGCCATGCAGCAACAGAAGCTGCATGCGAACCGCCAGCAGGACCTGAGGCGAGTCAGGCAATTCAGCCAGCTCCCACACCCCCGATGCGTCACCCAGCAGCATCGCCGCGACGGCACGCCGCATGGCCGAGATGTCGCGTAAGGCCCCGGGGCCAGGCAACAGCGGCCGGTCACGCAGGGCCGCGAGTTCAGGATTGCCCATCTCAAGCCGGCCCGAACCCACCTCGGTGAGTTTGCCCAGGTCAGCAAACTCTTGCCGCGCATGGTCGATCAGCCCGGTTCCCACGCCACCGGCACAGCCCGCCAATCCTGCCAATGCGCTGTAGAACACGGGGAACAGCAACAACGCTCGACGCGAACGATCGGCTCTATCCATGCGGCTCTCCATTGGCGGCCAGGTGTGGACTAAATGGAGCATCCTTACGATCGCAAGGCCACGTCGTGCGCAGCCATGGGCCTACAAACCCCATTCAGTGGCGTCGGTGAGGCGGTCCATGCTTCGCCATTCGATCTGGACCTTGATGCTCAGTTGACCAACGAGAACCAGCCCGTTGACAGGCCGTGCCGTTCGATGGGGGCTTCGCCCCCATGCCCCCAGCAGCCGGGCGCGCCGCCATCGCTCTGCGCCTCGACACCACCCCGGGCAAAGGGTAAGACGGTAAAAGGGCCCAAGGTCAAAAGGTCCTGGCGATACGGAAGCCGGTGCTGTTGAAGCGGTTGGCCGGCGTGATCGTGAGGCGGTAGGCCGAGCGCAGGCCCTGTGGCGAGCTGACCCACGACCCGCCGCGGAGCACCCGCCGCGCCTGGTCCCCTCCAGTCATCCAAGCACTGCCGTCCGTCGGACCTCCCGCATAGTTGTCGTGCCACACATCCTGCACCCACTCATCCACATTCCCATGCATGTCGTACAAGCTCCAGGCATTCGCCTTGCGGCTGCCTACCCTCTGCGTCTTGCTTCCGCCGTTGCCGTTGAACCAACCGTGCTCCCCAAGCCTCCCCTCCTCATTCCCAAAACTCCACGCCGTCACACTCCCAGCTCGCGCCGCATACTCCCACTCCGCCTCGCTCGGTAACCGATACCGCTTGCCCGTGCGCTCGCTCAGCTTGCGCACATACTCCTGCGCATCGTTCCAGCTCACCCGCTCCACCGGACACTCATCCCCGCAGTCCTTGAAACCGCTCGGGTTGCTCCCCATCACCGCCTTCCATTGCCCCTGCGTCACCTCGGTCTGGCCCAGCAAAAATGACCTCACCTCCACCGTGCGCTGCGGGCCTTCATCCTCGTCGCGCCCCGGCTCGTTCGCCGGCGATCCCATCATGAATCGCCCTCCCGGGATCACCACCAGCCGCGGACACACATCACAGTCCTTCACCACCTCGCCAGGCTGCAGGCTCGCAGCGGGCGGCGGCGCGACAGGAGGCGATTGAACCGCGGGGGCAGCCGGGCGTGGTGAGGGCGCCTGAACCGCCTCCGGCACGATGCTCGCCACCGCCTGCCCGGGGCCGGGCGCTGTTCCGCCTACCTGCTGCGCAACACGGGGAGCCAAGAAAACAAAGTCGCCCCGGTCCAGATCCTGGTCCCGGATCTTGCCGTGCCGCGGGGTTTGCGCACGGCGGGTGTAGTTGGTGACCTGGTCCTGCAGAAAGTCACCCAGCTCGGTGCCGGTGATGTAGCCATCGCGGTTCAGATCGGCATCCCCCTCGCCCAGGCCGCGTTCGAGTTGGCGGCGGAACACACTTTCGTCGGGCACCACCTGGTCTTCGTCTCCCGCCGTGATGAACTGCCGCACCGGTTTGGCCGTGCGATCGGTGATCGCATCGGGCACGCCACTGCGCGTGCGAAAGATGGTGCCGGAGAAGCAGCTGTCGAAGACGAACAGGGCATGCCTGGCCTCGATCTGCCGCGCATGCACCTCGATGCTCTCCATCGAATAGGCCTTCTCCCGAAACCCTGCTGGATCGCGGTTGGGATTGGGCGCATCCACCGGCACGATGTAGCCCAGCCGCCGGGTGCCGGCCCGAAGGGTGTGGCCATGGCCCGCAAAGTAGACCAGCAGGCGGTTGCCTTCGCGCAGGCCGCGCTGGGCAACGAAGTTGCGCAGGGCACGGTCGAGCTGATCGCGCGTCGGGTCGAGCAATTCGCTCACCTGGAAGCCCTGGCGGGCGAGCAAGGCCGACACCGCCTTCACGTCACCCGGTACGCCGGGCAAGGCCCCCCACCCGTTGGTGTAATTCGAGGCACCGATCACCAGGGCATAACTGGCGTCGTACAAGGTCTGCGCCGGCCCACCGGGCACCTGCAGGCGCACCACCGGTTCCAGCGTGCGCTGTGTCGCTGGCTGGGCCAGCACGGGGGCGCTCAGCCACGGGGCCAGCATCAATGCGATCAGCCAAGACCAGCGGGCATTGCGAGACATCAGCGTCCTCGGGCTCATTCGAACAGGCGTGCAGGGGTGGTTCAAAGAATGTTACGGGATGCTGCAGGCTGCCAAAGCGCCATGCAGCCAAGAATCTGCCGGAATGAATTCAAACTGATGAGGCTCGGTGGTCAGACCAGTGTCGTCACAAGGTGATCATGTTGCCGCGCCCGCTGAAGCCGAACAGCGGCGTCTGCTCCTTGCAGTCACGCATCTGCTTGCAGATCACCCGCGATTCTTCAATCACCCGCTGCTCAACCTGCTGGCGGAAGATCTTCTCGATCGTTTGCCCGCGTTGCTCCTTCAAGGCACTGACCAGGGCCCGTGTGAAGATGCCGCCGCCCGCCTTGTCTTCCAGCGAGAGTTGATCGGCACGCGATGCAGCGACCACCGCTAAGGATCGGCCACTGGTCCCGTGGGCCTGCGCCACGCGTGAGGGATCGGGTGCCGTCTGGCCGGCTTGAAGTTGTGGGCCGGCCGCGGTCACCACGAGGGTGAGCAAGCCCGTGGCGCCGCCTGCGTGACAGGTGTCGATCAACAGGATGGCGCGCCGTGCAGGCAGGTTCCCGACCAAACTCTGCAACTGCCAGAAGTCGAGTGCATTGCGGTTGTCCGCGCCATAGTCGCTCAACACCGGCATTCCGAAGCCGGACGGAACTTCCTGGGCCGGTGCGCCGTGGGCCGAGATGGAGATCAGCACCAGATCGTCTGCCCGGGTACGCGCCACCAGGCGGCCCAGTTGCTCCCGCAGGCTGGCGCTGGTGGCCTGGTCATCAGCAAGCACCGTGACATGGTCCTTGGGAAAGTCGAGCGAAGCCAACAGACCTTCCATGTTCCTTCGGTCGACCGCCACGCCTGGCAGGTCACCCGGCCCCTTGCCCATCCGCTGGCGAACCGGTGCGTAATTCGACACCGCCACGACCAAGGCAAATCGGCGTGCCGGCGGCGGCAAGGGCCCGTCACCGCCGGGAAGGTCGCTGGGCGACGTTGCTGGTGCGGCTCCACCGGCCCCTGGCGCCGCGACGGGCGGCGCATCCGGCGGGGGCGCGATGACCTGGATGGTCGGCAGGTTCGCCAGGGTCAGGCGCGTCAGACGCTCGATCTCCTCGGGAGCCAGTGCCTTGAGCCTCCTGACCACCTTGTCAGCCAACTGGGCAGCTGCACGTTGCGCGGCGAGTTCACCCGCCCGTCGGCGCGCAAACTCTGCGGTGTCCGCCTCGGTGCTCGCTGCCATCATGCCCCGGCCGTCGGTGGCGATCAGGATCGTGTGGCCGACGTAGACCTTGCACTGCAGGATCACCTCGCTCAGGCCCTTGTCGACGCCTGGCATCGGCCGGTGGCTCACCTGCGCAGAAAACAGCATCGAGAAGCCTGCATCGGGGGCGAAGGTGACCAGCACCGCCGGCCCGGCATCCAGCGCAGCGTAAGTCTGGGCGCTGGGCTGCAGCACCCGAAAGCTGCGGCGCGCAAATTCATCCTCCACGGCCCGCGTGGCCTCCATGACAACGGGATCCAGTCGTGTGGGCGCCCGATCGCTGTCGCGTCGATAGAGCACGGTGATCGTGTCGGTCGGCACCGCAGCCGAGGCCGGGAGGCTTGCTGCCCCCAGGCCCACCGCACACATCGGCGACACGGCCCACCCAAGCACCCGGCGACGCCCGGGGGAGTCAAGTTGCTTCATCGACGGCCTCACTGCTGTCGCGTCCGTGCAAGAGACTCGTCGGTGATCCCGGCGTAGTCATTGACCTCAGGGCGGTAGCCTGGAACCGCCTTGATCACCTTGCAGGTGCTGCTGGACACGCCAACGGAGGCACAGCGAACCAAGGCCACCGCGCGGGTTCGCGTCAAGACCGTGGTTTCGCCACGCTCCACCAACTGCGTCCGAAAGATGATCATTTCATCGTTCGGCTGAAACCCGTGGCGGCTGCCGCCCTGCAGATCAAGGTTGCACTCTTCTGCACTGACGACCTGTGCCAAGGGGCGCAAGAGTTGCTCCACCCGCAGGCTGGCCTGGACAAACGCGCGGCGCAATGCGTTCTTGAAGTCAATGGCCAGCAGGTTCTGCATCTCTGGGGAGTTGATGTCGTCGGCCGAGGTGATGACGACACGGTCACCCGAGACTCGACCGGTGATCCCCTCCACCAGGCTGTCCGAGGACAGCAGGTTCTCGCCGGTGTACATGTTCTTCACCTGGACCGACAGGCGCACCCGGCTTTCGCTGACGCGCCGCCCGCCATCCAGGTAGGGGCGCAAGACCTGGTCCGCATCGATCACCTTCGCGGTGATCAGTACATCGCTGAACTCCGCGGTGACATTCGGGCGCATGTCGTACACGACGAACCGCCTGCTGCTGAGGATGGTGTCGGCCAGCAGGCGATTCAGGCTGGACGGCGACATGTCCACGGCGCGCTCGAGCCGCGCAGGCAGTGTGCTGCGTTTTCCTTCACGCTCGTCTGTGGCCTCGATGCTGGTGTACACCTTGTAGGGCTTTCCCTCGTCGAGCAGCTTCAGGCGCTGGGCATCGATGCCGG
>CAZAIR010000004.1:0-12656 GCA_964485225.1 uncultured Burkholderiaceae bacterium | reverse complement strand
CCGACTTCACGGTTGCGGAACAGCAGGGTCAGCAACTGTTCGTTGTTCCACCGCCCATGGCGCTCGGTCACGGACTTCTGGATCGTCGCCAAGGGCAGCGCATCGCTGCGGCTGCGGTGATCTCGGCCAAACAGGTCATCGCCCAGCCGCTTTTCCTTTGCGGATGCGCCAGGCTGCACCAGCGCGTTCACGAAGGCGAAGTCCGCCGCCCCAGTGTCCGCCGTCAGGCCCAGGTACTCCGTGGCAAAGCGGGTTCGCTCATCCTGGGGGACGGTCACATCGACCATGCGCCCGGACTCCACCGGATCGCACAGGTTCACTCGGTTCATCCAGCCGGCCACCTCGGTGTTGAACAAGGCGTTGTAGAACAGCTCCGACACGCCCTCGCTCTGGATCGCGGCAAACACCTCCTTGGCGCCGGCAACCTCTTCGGACTTGGCAGGCCGCATCACCATGAAGGCACGCTGCCCGCCCCGGAACAGGCCTGCAAAGGGCCCAGACGAAGCCGTGACGCTGATGCCCTTGACGGACACCTCGACCGATTTGGCAGCCAGTGGCGCTGCGGCCGTCAGAAAGTCGACGCCCAGCGGCATGCTGGCAAGCAGGTTGTCGAGGTTGCGCTCCTGCGCGATCTCGGCAGCGGATTGGGCGAACGCAGCCGTCATGCCACCGAACGCGGCCACGCCAGACACCGTGCGAACGTACCCCCGGGTACGCCGCACCACGTCATCGGCCTTGGTGCGGTAGGCCTTGAACGCTGCCGGATCCTTGGACTCCATGTAGCGCAGGGCCAGGTTCTGGGCCGCCATGTCCCGCGAGAAATCCTTGACGCTCAAGGTATTGAGCGAAGCATCGATGAAGGCCAGGTCCTGGGCACTCAAGGAACGTCCGAGATCTGCCTCATTGGCCGCGCGTTGGGCAGCGTCGCTTGAGCGCTGCGCGGCACGCCGATGGTCGAGCGTTGCGAACAGCAGGTTTGCCGCCTGTTCGCGCTGTTCCAGCAGCGACTTGTAGTCCGTGGCGAGGCTGTTCAGGTCGTCTTGCGCTTTGCTCAGCACCTTGTTGCTCAGGCGCGCAGCCACCACCAGCGTCGCCATCGTGATGATGCGTTCCTTCTGCGCCGCTGACATGCCCTGCGGATTTGGCAGCGTCACCTTCTCTTCGGCCATCGCGCCGCGCCGCTCTTCGAGCAGGTACTCCAGGTACTCGTCCAGGGTCTTCATCGACACGCTGGTGGCCGTGGCCTTCATGGTCTCGATGGCGGTGCGCACCGCCACCTCCTGCAGAATCCGTCCGACGTCGATCCCCGAGGTGATGGCTTCGATGGTTGCATAGCGGTCCACCGCCAGCGTCAATTGCGACCAGGCTTTGGCACTGCGTCGCGCGCGCAGGTCAGCCCGCATCTTCTTCAAGGTCTCATAGAGGTCCGCGCCGGTGACCGTTCCCTTCCGGAACAAGGCGTCGTAGCTGCTCGCCGCCAACACGTTCCCCGCCCTGGCGGCCGCATCGGCCGCCGGACTCGGCTGGCCCGGTACGCTGCGCGGCATGTCGGCGCTGGGCGCCGGCGGGGGTGGCGGCGGTGGAGGCCTCAGCTGCGCGTTTGCCGCATCCCTGGCTTGTTTCAGCAAATCGGTCAGCGACTGCGACTGTGCATGAGGCGACAGGCTGAGCGCGCCGATGAACAAGAGCGAACAACGCAGCACAGCACTGAGCTTCGGCCGATGCGGCATGGTGGACTTGATCGGAAACATGGCGGCCTTCCCGTGGAAACAAAGCATGTACGTCAAGGACGCCAAGCAAACGATGGCGTCAGGTAGATCCGATCAACGGGGCAGTTGCGGGCCCCGGCCGCTGCGGCTCTGCCACACGCTGAACGCCGCTGCCATTCGCACGCTTGGGCAGGCATCGCTCAGGTGCTTACATCGTTCAATTGACAACAGCAGAAAAATCCTAACGGAGTTGGGCCGAGCGCGCTCTGTCTTTCGGTGCGGCATCCACTCAATTGAGGATGCCTGCACCAGATTGATGCAGAGCAATGTGAATTCCGTCAGATGACTCGGCTGGGCGTTGCTGTGCCCGAGGCCGGGACGACAGCGCGTGGCCGTGCAGCGCAGGGGCGACGGCTGTCGAATCGACGCGAAGCACCACGAGAAAGGGCCGGAGAAACGGCCCGAAGTCATCATCAAAATTGAGTAAGCCTGTGCTCGGTTTTCGACGAAGCACCGTGTCACTGATGTGTAACATGAGTCTGGACTTGAGCGCTGCGGGCAGTGGCCCGCGCCACCGGAGAGAACGGGCAGCACTGACCTCCAGGTTGCAGCCTGCTGGTGTTGCCTGGAGTCCATCAGGATCAGTTATTCATCACACGCCGGAGTTTTGACAGTGAAGTTTTGCTCGCCCCTGAAAACACTTGCCGCCTCGATCACGCTCGCCTGGACCCCCGCCTGGTCCGCACAGGCCGAAGAACCTCTCCTGGATGGGGCCCGATATGCCCAACTCGGATTTCTGGACTTGTTCAAGTCCACCCCGAAGGAGCAAGCCCCGACACCGCCCGGGATGGCGGGCTTGCCCGACGTCGACTGGACCAAGGTCATCAGCCGCCCGATGAGCGCAAAGGAGCTCTTCGAGCAACAAGGGATGTTCAAGACGATGAACCTGGCCCAGAAGATGGCTGCAGACGCCAAGGCCGGCAAGGGGGGCGCCTTCGTCGATGCCATGGGAACGCTCACGCTCGACACCGCCTCGATGCTTCGCCTGGCATCCAAGCTGACCGCATCGTACTTGTCGTACTCGGCCCTGGAGACGCTCATGAAGTCGTTCTCCGACAACCCGAGGATCATGGAAGGCGTCAAGGTCGATGTGCCTCAGGTGGGGGCCTTCGGTTATCTGCAGCTTCACGAAGATACCCTTGGCGTCGCCCGGTTCCTGGCGGCGATGAAGGCCTCCAATCTTCTGGTGGCCGAAAGCGAGAAGTCTCTCGAAGCCGCCAAGGCGCGTTACAAGGCGGTATTGACCGAACGCGACGAAAAAGCGAAGTCGCTCGGCCAAGCCCACATGTTGCTCAATGGGGCATTCATCGTCGATCCAGGAAGTCTCAAGAGCGCTTCCGATCTTGACCTGGCCTATCTCAAGAAGTTTGAGGGCAAACCGCTCGACGAAGTCCTCAAGGATGAGCAGGCCAAACAACTGATCCACAAGGTCTTGCAGGAGAAGTTTCCCGGCGAATACACCTCGATCCTTGCTGGTGAAAAGGAGGTGGCACAGCACTACAGCGAATACTCAAAGACCTCGGTCGGCACGATGTCGATGATCGGCTTTGCGGCTGTCTTTCTGAGCAACGTGGTGGACATGGGAAGCCAGAGCCACGCTCACAAACTGCTGCTCGCACCGATGGCCAAGGACGGTGTGATCGAACTCGTCTCGATCGCCAAGAACATTGCGAGTGCATTGTCCAAAAATGATCAACTGGTCGAGGGCACGTTCTCGCTGACCGCTGACGGCAAGACGATCACGGGGATCCCGGCGTCGAAGGTACTCAAGTCGCTCGCGCCCGAGCAACTGGCCGGATTCCGCTCATCGATGATCGGCAACTCCTCGACCTCGTTCGTCAGTCAACTCGACCGCCGCTCGCCGGTATTCGCGGCGGACATCCTCGACAGACTTGTCGACCGGGATACCAAACAGGCCTTCGCCAAGACGGCCTTTTCTGTTGAGAACCCGGACACCTTCAGCTTCAAGGCAGCGTTTGCGCCCACACCTCAAGCTACCGAGGTCTTGAAACCGGCCGACAAGAACATCAAACTCCGGGTGTATGAAGAGAGCTTTGACAAGGCCGAAGATCCCACCGAGAAGATCTATGGTTCATTGCAGGCCAAGGTCAGGAGTGACGTGGAAAAAATCACCAACCAGGACCTGCGCCGAATCATGCTGGTCCAGGGAACCGAGGCGCTCAACCTTGGCAATGCCGTGATCCGCATGGAACAACCTGGTCTCCAGGGCCTGGCCGATCGGCAGGAGATGACCGTTGCCTCGCTGCAGCAGGTCATGCCCGATGTCGGTGCGCCGGCACCCGCAGAAAAGACGGCGCCCGCAGCGACTCCAGCCACGAAGCCAGAGTCCAACAAGAAGTCGGCCGCGCCAGCCAAGTCCAGCCCCAAATCCAAGAATAATGTCTGACCGGTGATGCCATCGTCCACCTGGGGCCCCGTGTGGGCCCGTTCTTTCGCGTTCATGGTGCTTTCAGCCGCCTGGCTTGCTGCGTCGCCGGCCAAAGCGAACGAGGAAATCACCGTTCCGTCCAACGTCGACTTCCGCCGCCTTCAATTGCTCGACCGCCCTGACGGCAGTAACCAGGAGGGGCAAACCAAGGTCTATGTCGTCATCAAAGGCGAACGAGTCGATGGGAACTTGCTGCTGTCATCAGCCGAGCATCTGAAGAACATCACGGTCGAGAATTTCCAGTTGCTCCTGGCCAACAAGCTCAAGGAAACCGGCCGGTTCGCCGTCTACAGCGAAGACACCACGGGCATCATGGACCAGTCCACCATCGTGGTCGAAGGCAAGGTGGTGCGCTCGACCCAGCACATCGAAAAGCTGGTCGTTGCGCAGAAGGCCATCACACGGGTTGGGTTCAGCGTTCAGATCAAGGAGACCGACACAGGCCGCCTGCTGCGAGGCAAGACCTTCGTTGGTCACTATGGCGACAACAAGGGCGAGGGCACGGTCTTCGTCTCGGATGCCGACATGCGCAGCCCCACCACGCAGCAAAGCCTGTACAAGGACTATGACCGCGCGCTCAACGAGGCGCTGGACAGCGTCGCGGCCTACATCGAGTCCCGCTACCGGCCGGTGGGAAAGGTGCTGGAGACCAATGGCAACGTGTTCTCCATCACCGGGGGAGAGCAGCATGGCTTCAACGGCGACGATGAAGTGGTGGTCTTCCGCACGAAGTTCAGCATGCACAACGGTGAACGCGTGCCGGGCATCATGACCGGCGTCGCCCGGGCCGTCTGCACCACGGTGGTCGAGCGCACGAGCACGTGCCGGCTGTCAAAGGGCTCTGCAGAGCAGGTGCAAAAGGGCGACTTCGTCACCGTGTCCGATTCCAGCCTGCGTCAATGATCGGGCTGCGTCCCTGGTTCAAGCTGTCCCGGTGGATCGCGGCGGCACTGTTGTGCTGCGCCCTTCCCGCACAGGTCCTGGCCGTCAATGTATCGGTGCTGTACAAGCGCAGCAGCGACGGCAGTGTGTCCCGCCTGAACTCAGCGGCACAAGCCACCCTGCAGACGCTCGAGAGCGAACTCAGCAGCAATGACTTCGACGTGGTCCAGCCCCCTCAAGGCATCTATGACCGGATCGGAGACTCACCCGGGATGATCGTGACGTTTGCGCGCGATGCGGGGTTTGCTGTGCTCGTCGAAACCCAGTTGCAGACCCGTCCTTACGAATCCACTGACCGAGCGATCGCTGCGGCAACCGTGCGTGCGCGTGTGACCCACGGCAATCGCATCGTGGCCAGTTTGTCCCAGTATGCGCAGATCGTGTTTCGCCCGGGCGCCGCGGAGTCCCGAGCGTTCGATGTCACTGCCGAGCGCGCATCCCGAGCCCTGGTCGCGGACATCGTCGAGCGGATTCGACGCTACGAAGCTCGCCTCGCCGCCGGCAGTATTCCCGACCAGGATGCAGACGTCCCTGCCCTGTCTCCATCGGTTTCGGCAGGGTCGGCGACGCCATCGGGGCCCAGCCCGGCGCTGCTGGAGCCCGACGCGCCGATTGGTCGCCGCTGGGCCCTGCTCATCGGTGTGGCGGATTTCAGCAAGGTCCGCGCGCTGAACAATGCAAAGGCCAGCGACCTGCCGGCCGTGCGCAATGACATCAAGCGGCTGCGCGAGACCTTGCTCGACATCGGCTACCGGGAGGACAGCATGACCGTACTGGTCGATGCGCAGGCCACGACGGCCGCGGTCACCAGCGCCCTGGACAGCCTGGCTCGGCAGACCCGCCCGGAGGATCAGGTCTTCGTCTTCCTCGGCTCCCATGGTGCACCACGCGATGGGGCATGGTCGGACTTCGGCGTTCCCTTGCTGCACGACACCCAATTGGGGCGTGCCGATGTCCTGGACTTCGAGCGCTTCAAGGCCGCCCTGAAGCGCCTGCCGGCGCAGCGCGTGATCTGGGCGAATGACACCTGCCATTCCGGGGGCGCCTTGACCACAGAGCCCGTCGTCATGATCAGCAGCCGCACGTTCGCGGTCGTCCCCAGAGTCGGCTTTGACGAGGCGCTCGCGGCATCCAAGGTCAATAAGCACCTGGCGGTGTTCGCGTCGTCGCGTGCGAACCAGTTGTCCTACAACACCGCGGCGAATGACTATGGGCTGTTCTCCAGCCACTTCATCGCCGCCCTGAAGGCAGCCGAGCGATCCACCACCCTGGACCTGTACCGCAACCACCTGGAAGCGCAGATCCCGGCCGCCGCGCGGGCGCTTCCCTGCACGCCGTCCGTTGAGACTTGCCCACCCGTCCAGCAGCCAGGATTTGCCTTCGCTTCGGGTGGCGATCGGTTGAAGCTTCGCTGAGCGATCGGGGTAGCGCGTGGCCGGGCCCGACCTGCCTCACGCGCTTGTCCGGCCACGGATTGCCAAAAAGTTCCGAAGTTGGCGGTGCCGGCCTGACGCCCGCACGTCACCAGCGTCTTGAGCCATGCAAGCCCTTCCATCACCCACCCGCCCCGGCGGGTTCAACGGGAGTTCATCCATGAACCACATGCCCTTTCGCACCCTGCTGCTGGCTGCAGGCCTGACCCTTGCCACCGCCGCACATGCTGCGGGCACCACCAAGGACGTCGTCCTTGACCGGGTGCTCGTGCCCATCTCCACGCCCGCCGCCGCAGCCGCCACCAGCGACGCCATGGTCGTCAGCGTGCTGCTCGAGTCGCCCGACGGCAGCCTGAGCCCCAAAGGCGCCGATACCCTGTTCCGCACCGGCGACCGCTTCCGCATCAAGTTGCTGGCCTCGCGCAATGCCAAGGTGTCGATCTACAACACCACCCCGCGCGGCGAGACCAAGCCCGAGCCGATCTGGCAAGGCACGATCACCCTCGGCCAGGAGACGATCTCGCCCCGGCTTGCCCTCACGGGCGACTCCGGCGTGGACCAGCTCCACGTCGTGATGGAGCCGGCCCAGGAGTCCGGCGTCTATGTTTGGCTTGGCGATTGGCTGCGCGCCAGCCGCGCCACCGGCGCAGCCAAGGATGTGCGCCTGGATGTTCAGAACACTGCCCAAGCCACCTACCTGCTCAATGCCCGCGGTCAGGGCCTGGTGGGCACGGTGCAGATCGCCCACGCCGCGCGCTGAGCGCCCTACTCTTACCAAGGATCCGACCATGTCGAACACCCCCTTCCGCCGGGCTGCGCTCGGCCTTGCACTGGCGCTCGGCGCCGCCTTTGCCTTCTCCCCTGCCCTGGCCCAAGCCGACAAGTCGGTGGTGGTCGAGCAGGCGCCCGCCCTGTCCGCCTTCGGCCTGTGGGCGCGCCAGGTCATCGTCCAGGCGCCGGAGCCCGCCGTCACCAGCGTTCGCCTGTCGCCTTTCGAGTTGGCCGGCGCGCCCCAGCAACAGGTGTTTCAGGCGCTCCCGGTGATCCTCGGCGCACCGGAGCTGCCCCTGATCGGCACCGGCGCCACCGACATCACCAAAGCCTGGAACCCGAGCTTCAACTACCAGGGCATGGTGATGCGCCTCGTGGTGCTGGACCGTGCCGGCCGTCAACGCGTGGCGCGCCCGATGGGCACGCCGCTGCAGGTGGGCGAGCGCTTCAAGCTGCGCATCACCGCCACCTTTGACGCCGTGGCTGATGTCGACCAGGTGCTTGGCGAGCCTTGGACCAGCGTGCGCACCGGGCAGGTCTACCCCAAGCCCGGCCTGTCGGTGGCGATGAAGCCGGGCGAGACCATCGAGTTGCCCATCGGCACGGACGAGTATTTCGTGATGGGCCCTCGGCCCGACGAGCGCCTGGTCGTCTCGGTGCGCCACCCCAGAGCGCTCGACGGCGCCCGCAGCAACCAGCCCGCTTACCGCCAGGACTCGGCCACCGCGTCCAACTACCTGCAGCTGGTGCCCAAGGGCAGCTTCCCCGTGATCGAACAAGTCATCACGCAGCGCCGCTGACGCCCCAGGAGAACCCGACATGCAACGACGAGACTTCTCTTCCGCCGCCCTCGCCGCTCTGGGCCTCACGATGGGCTTGGGAGCCTCCCGGCCCGCGCTGGCCGCCGGACAGGCCGACGCCGACGCCGAGGCGCCGCTCGTGGGCGCGCCCAAGATCATCAAAGCCCTGGGCGACAAGGACATCGTGCTCGACCGCCCGGGCACCAGCGGCGCCAGCCGCCCGGCGAACCGTTCCTCGCCCCACATCGACCTGCAGGTGCAGTTCACCTTCGACTCCGCCGACCTGCTGCCGCGCGGCAAGCGGCAGCTTGACGAACTGGCGATGGCGCTGAACGACGTCAAGCTCCGGTCATGGGGCTTCCTGCTGGCCGGCCACACCGACCGCGTCGGCAACCCGGGCTACAACCTGCGGCTGAGCCTCGCCCGCGCCGAGTCGGTCAAGGACTACCTGGCCATGGCGCATGGTGTGGCGGAAGAGCGGCTGCAGACCATCGGTTTCGGCGATGCCCGGCTGCTGGTGCCTGAGCGGCCGGCAGCGGCCATCAACCGCAGAGTCGAGGTGCGTCGAACCGCCTTGCTGACGCAGGCACCGGCGCGGCCGAGCAATCCCGGCCGCCTGGTGCCCACGCCCCGCTGATCGCCTCACATCATCCCGAGATCTTCGATGACCTACGCAACTCCTCTCCTCCGCAGGCGATGCCTGCTCGGCCTGTCCCTGGCAGCCAGCCTGGCCGGCTGTGCCACACCGCCCGATCGCGCTGAGCCTGCCATGCTCAGCCGCATGGATGTCGTGCTGCGCCAGGCAGACCCGACCAGGGCGACGGCCTTGGTGCTGTCGGCCAACCAGATCCGCACCGGTGAGGCCCTTGCCGCTGATCTGCGCAGCACCGCGGGCGGCCATGTGTATCTATTCCAGCTGGGTACCGACGGCCGCAGCCTCGGCCTGGTGTTCCCCAACAGCATCGATGGTGCCAACTTCATACCGGCCGGCAGCAGCTTGCAGCTGCCCCGGCCGACCTGGCGGATGAGCACCAAAGGCCCTGCAGGCGTGGGCTATCTGCTGGCGGTGGTCACTGCGCAGCCCTTGGACCTGCTGGCACTGCAGGCCAATCTGGCCAAGGGGGAGATCACGGTGTCGGCGCCGTATGGCGCGGCCTTGGCCACCTACCAGGAGGTGACACCATGAGCGCCGCAGCATGGCCCCGCTGCACTCTCGCCGCTGCCTTGCTGGCCCTTGCGCAGTCTGCAGCTGCGCAGGCCAATGCGCCGATGAGCGATCCCTCCGCCGCTGAATTGCGGGCCGCCTTGTTCCCAGCCGCGGCGGAGGGTGGCGCGACCACCCGCTCCTGGACACGAACCGCCCCGCCCAGCAGCGACGGCCATTGCCCGGGCGCCGGGGCCAGTGCCGAGGTGCAGGTGTCGGGCACGCGCTCCCTGGTCGTGATCCCGCTGGCCGTAGCCGAGAGCGCGGCTCGCGTGGACCTGGCCATCCGTTTCGAACTCAACTCCGACGCGATTGCCCCGTCCAGCAGGAAGGCCCTCGACACGCTGGCGAGCGTGCTGAACGAGCCCAGTGCCGTCAACGCCCGCTTCACGGTGGCCGGCCACACCGATGCCTCGGGCAACGATGCCCTCAATCTGCCGCTTTCCTGTGCGCGGGCCATCGCGGTGCGCAAACACCTGTTGGCGCGCGGCGTGGCCGCCGACAGGCTGAGCGCTTACGGATTCGGCAGCGCCAAGCCGCTGGCGGGCACCTCGGCAAGTGACGCGGTCAACCGCCGTGTCGAGATCCGTAGAGCCGAACAGTAATCGGGCCTGCACCACAACCCGACCTGCCCACCTGCTCATCGCCCATGCGCGCCCAGCGCGCCTGGGGCACACCCCTTAACGCCGTGACATACCGCCCCCTCCTCCGCCTGGCCCTGGTCTTGTTGATCGGCTGCAGCAGCGCCGCAGCCTTCGCCGCCGAGCCTTCACGCCGTGTCGCCTTGTTGGTGGGGGTGGGCAGCTACCCCTACCTCGATCGCACCGCCCAGCTTGAGGGGCCGGCCCACGACGTGGCCGCCATGCGTGCCGCCCTGACCTCCCGCTGGGGCTTTGCCGAACGCGATGTCGTCAGCCTGGTCAACGCCGAGGCCACCCGCGCCCGCATCCTCGCCGAACTGCGGGCCCTGCAGACCCGCAGCGCCCCCGGCGACGAGGTGGTGGTCTACCTCTCAGGCCACGGCACCAGCGCCTTCGACTCCACCGCCGCCTTGCCCGTGCCGCACGGCAGCGGCGCCTTCCTGCCCAGCGACTTTGACCTAGCCGCCGCAGGCGGCCCCATGGCCGGCATGATCGTGGGGCGGCGTGACCTCCTGCCCCTGCTCCAGGCCCTGGACACCGGTGGCCGCCTGGTGTGGGTGATTTCCGACTCGTGTTACTCCGGCCAGCAAGTCCGCTCGTTCGTCGGTGCGCCGACCGGCGAACTGCCCTCCCGCGCCATACCGGTGCCAGTCGATCCCAAGCACCTGGCTGAGCAACGCGCCGACCTGGCGCTGGGCGCGCGGGCCACCGCCCCACCGCCCTACCCCTACCAGCGCATTGCCTTCCTGGCCGCGTCCGCCGAAACCGAAAAGGCCCGGGACATCCCCGAGCGAGCCCGGCGCGACTACCCGACCGTTGACGAGAAGCCGCACGGCGCCCTCACCGATGCCCTGTTGCGCGTGCTGCTCGGCAAAGAGCCCGCCGACCACAACCGCGACGGCCTGCTCAGCCTGGTCGAGGTTCACCGCGCCACCACCGATTTCATGGCCAGGCGCAGTTATGGGCACAGCCCGCAGCGCCTGCCGGCCGTCGCCGAAGACGAGCACGGCCTCGGCGACCGGCCGGTGCTCTCCGCCCGAGGCGTCGTCAAGCCGGTCGGCAACGCAGCCTTGTCCCCGCTGCGCCTGGCGGTGGGCGCCGTGCCGCCTGAATGGCGGCAGGCGGTGGCGCGCGTGCCCGACGCCCAGCTCGTCGAGGCCACCGCCCCCGCCGACTTGAAGCTCCACCCCGCCAACGGCGGCGTCGCGCTGCTGGGCCCCGGGGGGGACCGCCTGGCCCTGTTGCAGGGCAGTGACGTGGCCGGCCTGCAAGGCCAGATGACGCAACTCGCCTGGGCCCACCGCCTGCGCCAGGTGGCCGAAAACAGCCGGCGCGCCGCGCTGCCGCTGGAGGTGGACCCGGCCGTCGTCGGCGGCAACCGTGTCTTCGGCAGCCTGATCAGCTTCGTCGTGCGCCCCGACCGCCCGGCCACGCTGCTGCTGCTGAACATCGACGCGAAAGGCCGCGTGACCGTGCTCTACCCGACAGCACGCCATGAACTGGCCCCGCTGGCGGCAAACCAGGCCCACCACATCCCGGGCGCGGCCCCGCACCAACGCATCCGCGTGCAGGCGCCTGAAGGCATGGACATCCAATTCGCCATCGCCTTCGACGAGCCGCCGCCGGGCCTGGAGCGGCTGTTCGGCGTGGCCGAGGCCCTGCCGACTGACCCGCGTCTGGCCCCGCTGGAGAGCTGGCTGCGCAACCAGGCCGGCCGCCTGAGCTTTGCCACCAGTGAACTGCGCGCCTTCGCCAAATGATCAACCGGCTTTCTGACGCCGAAGCACGCCTTGCGTCTCACCCGATGTTGACCTGACGCAGCACCAAACCCACTCCGCCACACCCACAACAGCCCGAGGAACCCATGAAAATGCCTTTCGCCGCCTCTCTCCGCCCGCTCGTTGCAGCCGCGTTTGCCCTGGCCTGTGCCTGGGGTGCGGCCCCGGCCATGGCAGCCAACCATGCCCTGATCATGACGATCGACTACGAAGGCACCGATGCCGCCCTGCCCCGCGCCGGCATTGAACGCGACGGGCGACTTGCCTTCGAGATTGCGCGGGGCATGGGCGTCCCCCAGGAGAACATCCGCTGGCTGCGCAACGGCCAGCTCAGCCAGGCGGCCATGGCCAGCGCCATCAATGACCTGACGAGCAACCGCATCGCCGAAGGCGACAAGGTCTTCCTCTACTACTCCGGCCATGGCACCCAGATGCGCAACACCAGCGGGGGCCCGAACAAGTGCAGCGAAGGCATGGTGTCCAACGACCTGAAGATCGTGCCCGACCTGCAGATCGAGCGCGCCCTCGATGCCCTGACCCAGAAGGCCAGCCAGGTGGTGATGCTCAACGACTCCTGCTTCTCCGGCGGCCAATCGAGCACCAAGAGCCGCAGTGCCACCGCAGACGGCATCCCGAAAGCATTCCCGCTGGACGAGAAAGCCGGCTCAGCGAACGACCCGGGTTATGTCTGCGGCCAGGAGGTCAACAAGTCCGGCTTTCGCAGCCTCGGCATCCTCGACCGGACCAACCGCTCCTCCCGCCTGCTCTACATCGCCGCCTCGGCCGACAACGAGGTGGCGCGTGTGTTGCCCAGCGGTGAGGCCAGCGCAGCCACCTACGCCTGGGCCGAATGCCTGAAAAGCAGCAAG
>CAZAIR010000003.1:0-24905 GCA_964485225.1 uncultured Burkholderiaceae bacterium | reverse complement strand
ACACTGGATAGATCGCCGTCGCTTTATTCATTGGCAGAAGGACTTTGCTATATGAGCCAAACAGCGATATCCGAATCCATGATTGCATCACAGTGGAGCCCAATTAGGACTTGGATTCAGCGATTTCCCGTTTTTTACACGGTTCGCGATTTGTTGAAGCTTAATTTCTTCAAGAAATGGCGCAGCAAGGCACCACTGGAGAAGGAATTGGGATGCAAGCTCTCCATGTTCAGCTCTGGTTGCCGAGTAAAGTAGACTGACATCGAGTTAGGAACTAATGCGTTTGCAGCAGCGGAAGTTTGGACTCATGGATTTCGAGGGGCAGCTCGTCAAGGTTTTCGCGACCACATGTCGCCGCCTCTTCCACCGCCCCCGACACCACTTGGCGGTCTACGCCATCATGTTCAACGAAGCGCACATCCTGCGTGAGTGGATCGATGCCCACCTGCGAGAGGGTGTCGAGCATTTCTTTTTGCTGGATCACGGCAGCACCGATGGTTCCGCCGACGTGATCGCCGACCACATCGCGGCCGGCCGGGTGACCGTGCAACGCCTTGGGCACAACTCGGGCTCCCTAGACCGTTTGCGTGCACAGCACGCTGAGCCGGCCCTGACGGCCAGCGAGTGGCTGTTGGTGCAGGACTTGGACGAGTTCACGTACTGCACCCGCCCAGGGCGTACGGTGACCGACTACTTGAGGACTCTGCCTGCGGATGTTGCACAAGTGGCGGTGCCGTGGGTGCTGTTCGGGTCAGCGGGGAACGTGGCGCAGCCTGCCAGTGTGATTCGCAGTTGTGCCCGGAGTGAGGACATGGGCTTGCGCGCCGGCTTGAGCGATGCCGAGCGCCCTTGGCACGTCAAGAGCATCGTGCGCAGCCGACAACTCCAGGCTTTGCATGTGCACATGCACGCGGTACGCGGGCAGACCATCGTGCCCAACCGAGAGCGGACTGTCGTTTCCGGCCACTTCTTCATACCCAACCGCTTGGCCGCGGAACTGGACAGCTTTGAGCTGCTGCAGAACCACTACGTGCATCAATCCTGGGCCTTTTTCCTCCAGAAGATGCAGCGCAAGGGTTACATGTTGGAGCAGACAGCGGGCAAGCCCAGCTATACAGACGAGCGCTGGGTGCGCGAAGAGGGGCTGATCAACGCCGTTGAGAACACGCAGTTGCTGGAACGTCAGGCCTGAGGTGGCTGGTGTGCTCGCCACGCACAGCGCAGTGGGTCAGCGCTGAATCACGCTCGCCAGCAGCTGGGCCAATTCCGTCGCGCGCTGGGCACGCGAAAAAGGTGCAGCGGCACTGGGGTGCAGTTGGCGCAGCGCCCCGTGTTTGCTGTCTTTGAGCAATTGGCGCAAGGTGCTGGCAATGCCGGGAACATCGTCTACGTCGGCGATGTACTTGTATCGGTCGCAACTGCGAAGCTTCTCGGCAGCGGCCCCATCAGCGTGCAGCAGGCCCATGATGGGCTTGGCCGCGCGAAGGTATTCGTAGATCTTGGCCGGCACTTGGTCGTTGAACTGTCTGCCTTGGATCAGCAAGAGGGCGTCGGCATCGAGCATTTCCTGCAACGCCTGCCGGTAGGGGACCGCGGGCTGGAGGTCAACGAAGGCGACCACGCCAGCTTCAACAGCGGCTGCGTGGATTTCTGCGTTGTGCACCGCTGCACGGAAACGCAGCTGTAGTTGATCGGGCCTCAAGCCGTCCTGTTCGGCCATCTGGCGCACGGCTTGGAACAGACCTGCGGGGCTTCGCTCGCGGGGGTAAATGAGCCCGCTGTGCAGCAGAACCAATGGGGCGCCAACGGCGCGCGGCTTGGGCGCCAAACCGGTGAAGCTCTTCTCGTCGAAGCCGTTTTCGATCACATGCAGCTTGTGTGCGAAATCGGGGTACCGCTCGGCATACAAGCGGCGTGAGCCATTGGTGGTGAACACGCAGGCTGAAGCTTGGGCCACGGTGCGGGCTTCAATGGCCTGCCACGATCGCTGCGTGGGGGCGTCCATGGTGTAGCCGGGTGCAAGCATGGGGTCGCGGAAATCGGCAACCCAAGGCAGCCCCGCTTGTCGCGCGATGCGGCCCGCGATGACATGGGCTGTCGCAATCGGGAAGGTGCTCCAAACGACTTCGACTTGGTGCGCTCGCACCAGCGCGAGACCTTGCCGCACGCCATCAAAGCGCCAACTGGACCAGCGATCCGGGAGCGCAGTACGCAGAAAGTAACGGCCTGCGACAGCCAGATGTCGAGAGGCATCCAGGGCAAAGGCCCTTCGCAGCACCAGATCGGGCGGAATCTCCGCACGAAGCTCCTCGTTGATGCTGAGGTAGGCGCGCTCATTGGCCGTTAACACCAAGGGCTGCCAACCCAACTCGGGCAGGTCTTGCACAAAGCGCAAAGTGCGCTGCACGCCGCTGCTACCGAACTGCGGCGGGAAGTGGAAGGCGGTCATCAGCACCTTGTGCATGCCGCTGGCCCTCCAAGTTGTGGGATTGCAGCCAACCTCATCAGACCGTGTACCACCCGTTCACAGCAGAAAGCAGCGCGGAATCGCGGTCGTACTGGTGCACCACTGGCGCTACACGCCCGTCGGGGTTCAGGATCTGCCGATCACGCAAGGTGATGCCCGAACCTGCGCCATGCGGAACTGTCAGCACCCAATCGCCGTTGGCGCTGGTCACAGTGCCTGGCACCAAACGCTTGGCCAGGATGTGGTTGTGGATGGCCTGGTCGACGCCGGAGAAACGGTGCTCTGGCGGTACAGCGGCCAAGTGGGCCAACATGTGGCACAGGTAGTCGGTCACCCCCGCGCGGGTACCCATCAGGGTGCCAGCACAAGAGATGGGCTGAGCCGCTAGCGAGGCCGCCACATTGGCCCCATAGGCGCGCTGCATCCAATCAGCATTGATCGGGCAGCTGCCGATGGTGCGGTGCGTTTCCATGAAAAACACCAGTGACGCCGGAGGGCCAGCGTCGGGCGCTTGCGGAAACGGGAAAGGGTTGGCCTGGAAGACAACGTCGCGTACATCGGTGAGCAACACCGGACCATTTGGCGCAGGGTCACCTGCGTTGAGTGCCGATTCGAGCAAGACGTCCAGGTAGCGGTGCATGCGCGATGAGTTCATCGACATCGCCATGGCACCCAGCCCGTGAAAAGGGACCATGCGCACTCGGTGGCGGCGCAGGTAGGCGGCGGTGTCAGGCTGGCAGCCGTAGGTCAAAAGCACCACGTCGCCGTCGTAGCCGGTGCCGCGCAGGGAGGCCACAAAGGGCGCCAGTTCGCGCGGGCCGTAGTGGGCGGCCAAGCCCATCACCAGGGGTGTACCGCCGGGCTCAGCCGGCAGCGGCGCCGCCCGCCGTTCGGCGCCCAAGCGCTGCATCTCTTGGCACAGGCCTCGCTCGGCTTTGGCCCGACCTTCGTCCACGCGCGCCTGTGCCTGCAACGCGCGGCGGGTGCGGGGTGAGATCAAGGACAAAAGGTTCATACCGTGCGATGCGCGAACGTGAGGCGCTGGAGTCAGGCGCTGAGAGCGCTGTAACGCAAGCACCGGGCCGCGTGCCAAGGGTTCAGTGCGTGCTGGGGGTAGCCTACACGCCAAGCCAAGGCCACGGCATCCCGGTAGGCCGCCCAACTGGTGCGTGAAGCCCGCCACAAATAGCCTTGCACGGCCCCAGAGAGCCGCGCTTGCACGGCTTGCTGTTGGGCAGGATTGAGGGCAGGCAATGCGGGCTGCATCGGGGCTTCGGGCAGGCAGTTGTTCAACTTGGCAAGCATGCGAACCATGCCGCGGTCGAATCGAATCTGGTTGGCTGGATGGGTCAGGTTGTGGCTGTGGGTGCGCTTGCGGCTGACCAAGATCGGCCGGTAGGCCAAGGTACCGCTGATGGCGATGCGCGCAAACAGGTCAGTGTCCTCGCCGTACAGCATGGCTTCATCGAACAAGCCGGCCTCGGTGGCACTGCGGCGCGCCACCAAGCAAGCCGAGGTGCCGAAAAAGCCGGTCTGGCACAAAGCTGCAAAGGCTTCCGGACCCATGCGCCGGCTGCCACCCTGTTCGGTGAAAGGCACGACCAGGGCCCCGCTGTCTTGCAAGGTGCTGCCCTTCAACACCCCTTGGCTGTTGAAGACCTCAGTGTCGGCGAAGGTGATGACGGCTTCAGGCACATCGCGGGCGCAGTCGGTAAGCGTTTGCAACTGGTGCGGCAGCATCAGATCGTCGGCGTCTTGGAACGCAACCCAAGCTGGCCCGGCTGCACGGAGCGCCGTGTTGCGAGCGGCCGCGGGACCTTGTGGCCCCGTGTTCGCCAGCAAGCGCAGTTGGACGCCTAGCTTGGGCTCAGGGCCGAAGGCGCGCACGACATCGGCGGTGCCATCTCGGGACCGGTCGTCCACCACCGTGATGCAACGCGGCAGCAGGGTTTGAGCGAGCACCGACTCCAGCGTTTCAGCGATGAATGGCGCGGCGTTGTAGGCCGGGATGATGACTTCGATGTCGCCCAACGGTGGCATTTCTGGACTCACCATCACGTGTCCTTGGCAGCCAGCAGCTCAGCGCGAACAGCCGATGGCGTGAGCACGCGCCCCCCATGGCGTTGCTGAAAGTCGTCAACAAAGGCCAAGGTGCTGGCCACCAGCGCGGCCGAGGCCTCTGGCGTGTGGGCGTAAGGCGTGTAGCCAGGCCCCAAGCTCGGGCTGTGCAGGCTGATGGTGAGCACGCGGTGGCCGGCGCCCAGCAGGCTGTTGGCCAACTGCCGCATGGCCGCGAGGTCATTGCCTTCGGGCGAGAGGCGGTGGATGCGGCCAAGACGCAGGCGTGACGCTTGCGCCGCCCAAGGTCGCGGCATCCATGTTCGGTTCAGCAACGGACCTAAAAGGCCGGCATAGCCGCCGGTGGTGGGCAGGCTGAGTAACCGGCGCCCGGCGCCCACCCAAGCCGGCTGCGCCCCGAAGGCCGACCAGTCGGGGCCACCATCGCTGCGCATGTCGTACCCGGGGCAGAAACTGAGGTCGATGTCGAAGCCCAAGTCGGGCAGTTGCGCCAGGGTGCTGGGGCCGGCGCCATACCGGCCTGCTTTGAAGGTACGAACCGGCGCAGCCGTCAAGGCTTGCAAGCTGGTCTTGAGCGTCAGCAGCTTGGCGCGCTCCAGGGCCGGCGCGAGGTTGCCGCAATAGGAATGCCAGCTGTCCAAAGGCTCGCCGCAGGGCGGGTTGGTCCAGGGTTGCAGATGGGCACCCAACTCGGCGCCTAGGGCAGCGAGGTGACGCAAGAGCGGTGCACTCTCTGCGCCAGTCGCCACCGGGTGATCAACCACCAGGCAGGGCTTGGCATCCATCGCAATCAGCCGCTCGGCAAAAGGCAGCAAGTGCGGGATGGCCGCGACGCGGCCGGTGTCATCGCGGGTGCCTTTGGTCCAGTCGAATTCAGCCTCGGTGTCGACCACCACCATCAGCATGGGCTGGGTTGCCCGAGGGAGCGCCAGTGGGCGCAGACCAATCAGCGCCGGCCCTCGATTGAGCTGACCGCACTCCGAAAAGGTCAACGCTGGTGTTGCGGGGGCGGCCGTGGCTTCAGCTGGCAGCACCCGTTTGCCCAAGCGTCGGTACAGCGCCACGTACAGGCCCGCGATGCGGTCAAGCCGGTAGCTTCTCAACATGTCTTCGCGGCCGGCTTGGCCCACTTGCCGGCGCAGCCCGGGGTCGTCAACCAGCGCCTGTACGCTGCGGACAAAAGGCTCCAGTTCGGAAGCGAAGTAGCCCGTGCGGCCGTGCTCGAACAGGTAATCGGTCAAGCCTGAGAGGTAGCGAGTGACCACCGGTAAGCCGTGGCACATCGCCTCCAAGTAGACATTGCAGAAACCCTCTGACTTGGACGCGAACACGAACGCATCCGCCGCGCGGTAGAACAGCGTGGGCTCTGCATGAAAGCCGACCTCCAACACGCGCTCGCGCAGGCCCGCCGCCGCGATGCGATCTTGCAGCTGGGCCCCGTAGGCTGGCTCCAGCACGGGACCGACCAGGACCAGCTTGACGCGTGAGTCTGGGATGCGGGCCAGCATGTCAACCAAGAACAGAGCGTTCTTTCGCTCGCAGATTGAGCCCACACTGAGCAGCAGCACATCGCTATCGGCCACGCCCAGCGATTGCCGCACACTGTGGCGGGTTTCGGGCCAGGGGCCGGGGCCGGGGTGGTCTTCGATGCCCTGCGGGATATAGCAAACCCGCTCCGGCGCCACGGCCTGCACAGAGTGCCGGTACAGACGCGGGCTGATGGCCACGAACACGTTGATGGACCGCAACAGCAGGCGCGCAATGGGTCGTGCAAAACGGTTGTAGTGGCCCAGCAGCTCCAGTGGACTGTCGTCCAGGGAGCAAGAAAACACCACCTGCTTGCCCAGCGCGCGCACCAGCACGTAAGCACTCAGGCGCCAATCCACATGGGTGTGCAAGTGCAGCACATCAAAACTGTCCGCTTGGGCCATCAGCCACCGGTGCAAGGCCCAAGGCTTGGCAGCCCAAGCCGACTCCTGCAGGTAGTGAACGGGGAGACCCTCCAGCATTTGCTGGGCCGCCCCCCCTCGGGTCTCGGTGGCCAACACAGCATGCGTGGTACCAAGCACTTGCATGTGCGGAATCAAGCGCTGGTAGTACAGCCCATCGCCCGTGAAGTCAGGGGCGAAGCGCCTGTACAGATGCAGCACGCGGATCGGCGGCGAGGCTGCGCTACCGGTGGGGGCGTTGGCGGGAGCGTCGGCAGTACTCATACGGGGGTCAACCTACCGGTGCTGTGCAATTCGTCCCAGCAACGCAGCATGCGGTCGAAGCTGAAATGCGCGGCTGCGCGGCTGCGTCCAGCTGCGGCCCAAGCGGGCCATTGGTCAGACTGCGCGACCACCGCCATCAAGGTGCGGGCAAAGTCTTCATCGTTGGGCTCGCACAGGCAGGCTGCGGCAGCCTCAGGTGCCACCATGTACGGCACATCGCCCACACGGGTGCTGATGACCGGCACGCCCTCGGCCATCGCCTCCAAGAGGGCCAGCGGCTGTTGCTCGGTGTCGGAGCTCAGGGCCAGCAGGTCAAAACGGCGGATGTGGTCGCGCGGATTCGTGACGTAGCCGGTGAAGGTGACGTCGGCGGCCACGCCAAGTTCGCTAGCCAAAGCTTCCAGCTTGGCGCGCTCGGCGCCCTCGCCCACCAGCACCAGCTCTGCAGCACGGGTCCGGCGCAACTGGGCGAAAGCCTTGATCAAGCGGGCAAGGTTTTTCTCAGGCCGCAAGCCGGCCACGGTGCCGAGCACCAGCGGCCGCGCGCCGGGCGCCTCTGTCGTGCGGGATGGCAAGGCCGAAAGCGCCACACCGTTTGGCACGTAGAACACGCGGCGCTGAGGGATCCACCAGCTGCTGGCAAGGTCGGCCAATCGGCGCGAGGGCACAGCCAGCGGCACGCCCGCCAGGCCCAGCAACACGCGGCGTGTCCACATCCTGCGGGGCAATTGAGCTAGCGCCTCGTCGGGCCCGAAACCATCTTCGATGTGAAGTTGAGGCACCACACGGGGCCAATTGCCCGCCGCCCACTCCACGGCGCCCCAGTTGTAGGTGAGCAGCAGGTCGGGCCGCAGGGTTTGGAGGGTTTGACGGAAGGCGGCGCGGTTGGCCAATCCAGCGCCGCGCAGCACCGGCAGGCGCAGAGGCTCCCAATCGACCTCCGGCACCAATCGCTCCCCGGCTTCGTAATGGCCATCCATGGCCATCACGACATGCCGGTAACGCTGTCCACCCGTGAGCGCATCGTGCTGCGCCCAAGCATTCGCCAAGGCCACCACGCGGGCCTGCGCCCCACCCAACGCGAAGGTGGAGAAGGCGTGCAGCAACAGCTTGGGTGTCCTGGCGGTCATGGCAGGCGGCGGGCGAATGCGGGCCGCTGGCCGAGGGCAGCCTTGGGCCCACCGGCAAGGGGCGCTACAGCCAGCGCTTCGCGCTTGAGGCGGTCCTGCTCTCGGGCCAGGATGCGGTCGAGGGTGGCCACCATCATGACCAGCACATAAGGCAAATCGACCCATGCCAAGCTAAGTGCAGCACCGCCCACCAGGTAAGCCACCATGGAGACGTTGAGGTAGGTGGCCAGGTCAGCCGCCCATCTGGCGGACGGACCTATGGCTTTGGCCCGCCTTCGCACGCGGCCACCCACCACGAAGCTACTCAACATCACAGCCAAGAACAGACCAAGCCCGACCAAGCCAACATCGCTCATGACCTCGAAGTAGATGCTGTGCGCTGCCCGTGCGAACTCGGGTCGGGGGCTGTCAATGAATCCCAAGAAGCCCTGGCTGTCGCGGTATCGCTCGAACAGGGACGGCGCCTGGACCGCTCGGAAACCGCCGCCGAAAACCGGGTTGTCGAGCGCAATGGCGCTGGCGCGCTTCCAAGCCTGCACGCGACCCATGAACGAGCCATCCTCCTTGGCTGCACCGATGGTTTCCATGCGCTCGAACCAATTGGCCGGCGCGAGCGTCAACACCAGCACCGCACCACCGGCCACCAACGTGGCGGCCAGCAATTTCCGTCCGCTGCGGAACACCATCCACACGCCCACGGCCACCAACGACACCAAGCCCCCGCGCGATTGGGTGGCCACCACCGCCAACACGGTCAAGCCCATCACACCGGCGGTGAGCAACCGCTCCCACACGCCCTTGAGCTGCGACAGCAAAAAGGCCATCAAGGGCAGCACCATCACCATATGCAAAGCGAAGTCGTTGCGGTCGCCCAAGCGGCTGAAAGTGCCTGCCTGGTGCGCGCCGCCCGAGGCCAAGAACTTCAAGCCGTCGAGCAAGCCATGCACACTCAGCGCCATCACGATGGCGATGGCCAGCGCCTGGATGCGCAAGCGGTCGGTGACCAAGAGTGGCATCAACAGGCACAGCAGCACAATCTTGAGCAGATTGGTGCAGATCTCCCACATGCGTGGCAAATCGGGAAAGCTGAAGGTCGCTGACAGCACGCCGTGCACCGCCAGCATGAGCATCAGGATGCTGACGCCGTCCAGGCGGTAGCGCTGGTTGCCGCTGGTGTTCGCAGGTGCCAACACCGGATCTTTCCGCATCACGATGAGCACCAGCGTGAGCAAGGCGAACCACTGCACGTAGGACACACCGCGCATGAAGCCGTACATGAAGGTTTGCACCCCCACCAAGCTGGCCCAAGCCCACAGCAACCAGGCCGAGTAAGCGGTGCGCGAGGCGTAGAACAGCAGCCCGCCCATGACGAGCAGCATGGCCAGGTCACGCATGCCAGCCCCCAGCGCGCGGCTTCTTCTTGGGCTTCAGCTCCTTGGTCTCGCTGCCGTCGTGCAACTGGAACGGTCCCAATTCGGGTGGCTTGCCAGACCAGAACGACTTGTCGAGTGCGCGAAGCACCCAAAGGAACAAGACCATCGAGCCGAACACCAAGAGCGCTTCGATCATGACTGGCTCACGCGCTTGAACAGGTCGATCTGCGCCTGTGTGGTGGGCGCCCAAGAGAAACCCTCGGCGTAGCGACGCGTTGCGGCGCGATCCACACCCGCCGTCTTGAGGTCGTGCCAAGCGGCCAACAGGCCCGAGGCGTCGCGTGTGGCCAGCAGGCGGCCACCGGCATCGCTGGCCACCACCTCGGTGGTGCCAGGAATGCGGCTGGCCATCACCGGGCAGCCGCAGGCCATCGACTCCAACAAAACATTGGCCCAACCCTCGCTGGCCGAGCAAAGCACGCTGGCATCGGCGGCGCTGAACCACCACCGCAGCTCGTTGTTCGGCACGGGGCCGACGAAACGCACCCGGTCGGCCACGCCCAGCGCTTGAGCCTGGGCCAGCAGCGTGGCGGCCATGGGGCCGGTGCCGATCAGGGCGAGCGTCACATCCGGGCATTGAGCCAGTGCCTGGATGGCAATGGCCTGGCCCTTGCGCTCCACCAGGTAGCCCACGGCCACCCACAGGGGGCCGGGGCCCAAGCCCAGGTGAGCGCGGGCGGCGGCAGGGTCTTCGGGGCGGAAGCGCTCCAGGTCAACGCCGTTGCGCAGCACGTGGAGTTTGCTGCGGTCAGCGCCCAGCGCGGCCAGTCGCTCCATCAGGGCAGCGCTCACGCCGATGCTGGCGGCAGCTGCGTGGGCAGTGGCCAAGATCTTCGCCCGGGCCTTGGGGAAATCCGGGATCAGGTTCAGGTCGGTGCCGCGGGCGGTGACCACGAAGGGCTTGTTCAGCGCCCGCGCCACCTGGGCCGCGGCCACGCCATCGGGGTAGTAGTAGTGGGCGTCGATCAGATCGAAATCAAAGCCTTCCGCCTGCAAGCGGCGCGCTGCCTTCAGTGCAGCGCGCGCCAAGCTGCCCGGGGCCATGTTCATGCCCACCTTGGGCAACAACAGGTAGCGCGGGTGCTCGACTTGGATGCCATGGCGCTCCTCGCGCAACGGCGTGGCCGCAAACTTGGCGTAATCGGCAAAAGCGGGGTTCGTGCTGGGGAACCAGGGGACGGGCGCCACCACGCGGGTTTCAACGGCACCGCTCTTGAGCAACTCGCGCAGGCGCGTTTCCACAAAGATGCCGTGGTTGGGCCGCACGCTGCTTGGGTACAGCGAGGACAACAGCAAGGTGCGGATGGGGCGCGCTTGGCTCATCGGCCCGCCACCAATCGCTCAAACACCGGTTTGTAGTGGGCGGCAGAAGCCCGCCAGTTGCGCTCGGTCTCGACGAAGGCGCGCCCGGCGGCACGCAGTGCAGGCCAACGTTCGCGTTCACGCAGCAGGCGGTCCAGCGCGTCGGCCAGTGCCGGCGCTTGGCCCGCAGCAAACAGCCAACCGGTGTCGCCGTGGCGAATCAACTCTTTATGGCCGCCCACATCGCTGGCCACCAGCAAACGGCCCTGCGCCATGGCTTCGAGCGGCTTGAGCGGGGTCACCAACTCGGTCAGGCGCATGGAATGACGCGGATAGGCCAGCACGTCGACCAAGTCGTAGTACCGCTGCACCTCGGCGTGCGGCACGCGGCCGGTGAACACCACCTGCTCGCTCAGGCCCAGCGCCGCGGCTTGCGCTTTCAAAGCTTGCTCCTGTGGGCCACCGCCCACCAGCAGCACCCGCACATCGGGCTGCACCTTGAGCAAGGCCGGCATGGCGGCCAGCAGCAGGTCCAGGCCTTCGTAGGCATAAAAGCTGCCAATGAAACCGACCACCACCTTGCCGGTCAAACCGAGTTGCTGGCGCAACACAGGATCGCCCTCGCCGCCCGGCTCGAAGGCATCGACATCGACCGCATTCGGGATCACGGTGACCTTCTCCGAAGGCAGGCCGCGCGCCACGATGTCCTTGCGCAGACCCTCGCAGATGGTGAACACGTGGGCGGCTTGACGCAGCGCACGGGTTTCCATCGCACGGGTGGCGCGGTAGCGCAGGCTGCCCTCCGTTGTGGTGCCGTGGTCCACAGCGGCGTCTTCCCAGAAAGCGCGCACCTCGTACACCACCGGGATGCCGCGCTGACGCCCCACCTTCAAGGCGGGCAAGGCGTTGAGCACGGGCGAGTGGGCATGGATCAGGTCAGGGCGTACTTCGTCCACCACCTCAGCCAGGCGCTGCTCCAGCTGGCCCATCAGGCTCCACTCGCGCAGACCGGGCAGGTCCAGCACAGGTGGGCGTGGCGGGGTGCGGAAAAAGGCCATCCCATCCACCACTTCATGCCGTGCTTGGGTGGCGGTGTGCTTGGGGCTGGTGACATGGGACGTCTCCCAGCCCAGCTGGCGCTGCTCGCGCAGCAAAGCCAGGGTGCGGAAGGTGTAGCCCGAGTGCAGCGGGATGGAGTGGTCGAGGACGTGAAGGATCTTCATGACAGGGTGGCTTGGGCTGCGGTCAGCCCGCTGAGACCGGCGCTGTCGGGGGCGTCAACGACATTGCGCAAAAAGGCTTCGAACATCATGGCCGTCCACAGGGGTGCGGCGTGGTCGCTGCGGCCAGATTGATGGGCGTCCACCATGCTGGACAGGGTGTCGCGGTTGAACCAGCCGGTGTCGGCCAAGCGCTCACCCAGCACAGCTTGGTTGAGCTGCTGCTTCAAAGGGCCACGCAGCCACTGCGCCAAGGGCACCGAGAAACCCATCTTGGGGCGGTACAGCACATCGTTAGGCAGCCAAGGCTCCATCGCCTTCTTGAGCATGTACTTGCCCTCTTGGCCACGCACTTTCAGGTGCGAGGGCAAGGTGGCCAGCCACTCCACCAGCTGGTGGTCCATCAGGGGCTCGCGCACCTCCAGGCTGTGGGCCATGCTGGCGCGGTCGACCTTGGTGTTGATGTCGCCCACCAAGTAGGTCTTGTAGTCAAGGTACTGAATCAAGGCCAGCGGGTCGTCGGTGCCGGCTTGTGCGCCGTGACGCTCGAACACCTCGGAAGCCCGGTAGCCGCCCAGCTGGCGCTGCAATTGCGGCGAGAACAAGGCATCGCGCAGGGGCTCGCGCACCACCGACACCGAGTGGTGGTAGGCCTGCACCGCACTGCGAGCCATGCCCTGGAAGCTGGTTTTGGCGCGCAAAAAGCGCGGCGCCCAATCGAGCTTGGGGTAGACGGCGGCCAGCGCACCGAACAAGGGCTTGCGCAAGCCCAAGGGCAGCGCGCGCCGGGCGCGTTCTTCCATCAAGTGCAGGCGGTGTCGGCGGTAGCCGCCGAAGGTCTCGTCGCCACCGTCACCACTCAGGGCCACGGTCACGTGCTTGCGGGCCATCTGGCACACGCGGTAGGTGGGGATGGCCGAGCTGTCGGCAAACGGCTCGTCGTACAGGCGGGCCAGGGTGTCGATCAGCCCGAAATCGTTGCTGCCCACGGTCTCGACGCGGTGGTTGGTGCGCCAGCGGTCGGCCACCTGCTGCGCGAATGCCGACTCGTTGAAGCGCGGGTCGTCAAAAGCGATGGCGCAGGTGTTGACCGGATCGCTCATCAGCTGGGCCATGCCGGCCACCACGGCACTGGAATCGACCCCCCCCGACAGGAAGGCTCCCAAGGTGCGCTCGGACTGCAGACGCAGCCGGATCGACTCTTTCAGGCGCTCGCGCAGGCCCTCCAGCGCATCGGCCTCGCTGATGGGGTTGTCCAGCGTGAAGCGCACGTCCCAATAAGGGCGCGGCAGCGGCTCACTGGCCTGGCCCACCGTCCACAGCACGGCATGGCCGGGCGATAGCTTCTTGGCACCCTTGAACACGCAACGTGGCTCGGCCACGTAGCCCAGCGCGAAATACTCCTCCACCGCCAGGGGGTCGAGCTCGCGGCTCAAGCCCCCGTGGGCGAGCACGCTTTTCAGCTCCGAGCCGAACAGCAGCCAACCGTCGGGCAGCAGGGCGTAGTGCAGGGGCTTCACGCCCAGCCGATCGCGGGCCATGAACAGGCACTGGCGGCGGCGGTCGTGCACCACGAAGGCGAACATGCCGCGCAGGTGCTGCACGCAGTCCTCCCCCCAGTGCTCCCAAGCACGCACGATGGTTTCGCTGTCGCTGCGCGTGCGGAAGGTGTACCCGTAGCCCTGCAACTCTTGCATCAGCTCTAGGTAGTTGTAGATCTCGCCATTGAAGACCAGGGCCACCGATTGATCGTCGTTGAAGATGGGCTGCTGGCCGGTAGCAATGTCGATGATCGACAAGCGCCGGTGGCCAAAGCCCAGCCCCGGCTCCAGGTGCAGTGCGCCCTCATCGGGCCCGCGGTGCCACTGCGAGTCGTTCATGCGCTGCAGGCGCTCGCGCTCCGGGCTGCGCCGTTCGCGGGTGTCAAAAACGCCGGTGATGCCGCACATGTCAGTCGGTGGATGAGGAAGCGTTGGCCGGGCGCCTCAGAGGCGCCAAACGCGGATACCTGCGGCTTGGAAGGCCGAGGCATCAAAAGCCGCCTTCACGTCGATCAGCACGCCGCCAGGCACCAGCTTGGCCACGACATCAGCGACGGGCAGCGCCATGAATTCCCGGTGCGACACCGCCGCCACGATGGCGTCGGCACGCGGCAGGTCGGCCCAGGGCGTCAGACGCACACCGTACTCGTGCATGGCATCGTCACTCTCGGCTTGCGGGTCGGTCACGAACACGTCCACGCCGTAGCTCTCCAGCTCGCGGATGATGTCGATGACCTTGGAGTTGCGCAGATCGCCGCAGTTCTCCTTGAAGGTCAGGCCCAGCACGTTGACGCGCGCGCCTTTCACATGACTGCCAGCGGCAATCATTTGCTTGATGGTTTGCTCGGCGATGAACTTGGCCATGCCGTCGTTGATGCGCCGCCCCGCCAAGATGACCTGCGGGTGGTAGCCCAGCATGTCGGCCTTGTGGGTCAGGTAATAGGGATCAACGCCGATGCAGTGACCGCCCACCAGGCCCGGCTTGAACTTCAGGAAGTTCCACTTGGTACCGGCGGCCTCCAGCACCTCGCTGGTGTCGATGCCGATCTTGTCAAAGATGATGGCCAGCTCGTTCATCAGCGCAATGTTGAGGTCACGCTGGGTGTTCTCGATCACCTTGGCGGCTTCGGCCGCCTTGATGCTGCTGGCGCGGTGCACGCCGGGCTCGACGATGCGCTCATACAGCTTGGCCACGGCGTCCAGGGTCTCAGGCGTGTCGCCGCTGACGATCTTCAGGATCTTGGTCAGCGTGTGCTCTTTGTCACCAGGGTTGATGCGCTCGGGGCTGTAGCCCACGAAGAAGTCTTGCTTCCACTTGAGGCCCGATTCGCGCTCCAGCACTGGGATGCACACCTCTTCGGTGGCGCCGGGGTAGACGGTGCTCTCGTAGACGACGATCGCGCCCTTCTTGAGGTTGCGGCCCACGCTGATGCTGGCACCGATCAAGGGCCTGAAGTCAGGGATGTGGGCTTCGTCCACCGGCGTGGGCACGGCCACGATGACCATGTCGGCCTCGGCCAGTTGCTTGGCGTCCGAGGTGTACACAGCCTGGGTGGCTTGCGCCATCTGCTCGTCGGTCAGCTCGCGGGAAGGGTCGGTGCCGGACAAGCAGGCGTCCACCTTGTGCTGCGCGATGTCGAAGCCGATGGTGCGCATCTGCTTGCCAAATTCCACCACCAGGGGCAAACCCACGTACCCCAAACCAATCACCGCCAGCGTAGTCATGTCGCGTTCTCCGTCGCTCGATCTCAAATTCAATTCGCCACTGCGGGCAGCGGCCCATTGTCGGCAAGCGCGGTGGCCGCCACGGCCTGCAACCGCTCACTTGCGGGTGTGCGGATGTCGCGCCAGAAGGCCGCGAGCCGCTCGGCCGCTGCACCGTCCTCGGGCGTGACCATCACCAGCGCCATGCCGCTATCGCCACCGCCCTTGAGCAGTTGCCACACACCGTACAGCTTGGCCTGCCAGTTTTTGGCGGTGTAGCGCCCGTCCACCAACATCACGCGCCGCACCCGCCATTCCTGGGCCGGGCCTTGGCCATCGCGGTGGCGCCACAAGGTCTCTTCCATGGGCAACCCGTCCACCAGCGCCGCTTGGCTGCTCAGCCGCACCCAATCCGAGCGCTTGCTGGGCACCAAGGTGTTGACGCTGCTGACCAGCTTGCCGTCGGCACGCTGGCGCAGGTAGACGATGGCATCCAGCGTCACCGCCGCTTGGCCGCCTTGCTGCCAATGCGTTTGCGTGTGCAAGTCGGGCTGGGTGTAGACCGGCCGCCAACCCGCCTCCGCCAGCGCTCCTGGGGCTGCAGGCTGCCAGCCGGCGGGCGCCAAGGACTGCCAGCGGGCCTCCAGCGCGCCCGCCACCGGCGGCGCATCAGAGACAAGACCTGCGCGCACATGCTGGACCCACCAGGCTGGCGCCACCAACGCCGCTGCGCTGAGTGCCGCCAACAGCAGCAAGGGCGAGCGCGCGACAGTGGAGGCTTCCATGGCGACCACGCCCGCCTTGGGTTGCGGGGGGCCAAGGGGAGCGTCGGCAAAGCGCATGCCCACCCAGAACATCGCCAACATGATGATGCCGAAGAACACCCAGCCGTAGATCAGGTGGTCGGCGCCCGTGGCAAGCTGATTGCCCGACAGGTGGCCCAGCATCACGATCAGGTACGCCCTCAGCCAATTGGCCACGATGGGCACGGCAATCGAGAACAAAACGAAGGCCAAACGACGGCGCCAGCCGGCGAAGTTCAGGTAAGCGAACAGCGAGCCCACCATCAGCGAGGCCATCAGGTAACGCACGCCCGAGCAGGCCTCCACCACCGACCAATTGCCCGACGGGATCACGAACTGCAGGCCTTCGCGGTATACCGGCACGCCCGTGAGTTGCAGCGCGGCGATGGTGAAGTCCGCCGTCCAGTCCATCATCTGCGGCATCAAAAACTCGCCAAACGGTGGAGCGAACCACAGGAACACCAGCGGGAACCACAGCTGCCGCACCACGGCCGTGCCGAACACCAGCCACACCAAGGCTTGCACGCTGAACACCAGCGCAAAGTGGCGCGCTGCGTTGACCGAGGCCAGATCGCCCACCAGCGCCAGCGCGCCTGCCAGCAGCAGCGGCACCAAGGCCGGCCAGCACACGCGGGGCTGCAAAGGCGCCAGGCGCAGGCGCTCGCGCCACACCAGCCACAGCGAGATGGGCAGCACCAGCAAACAGTGCGCGAAGGTTTCGCTGCGCCACCAGATGGCTGCCATGCTGCTAGCAGCATCCCACTGTGCGGCGATAGCCAGCGCCAGCAGGCCAACCCAGATGACAGTGGGCAAGGCCCAGGTTTTCGCTTGACTTTGCATGGTGACCGGCAGCGTCGAAGTGATCGGAGGGGTCGGTGGTGTCATGGCCGTGCAGCGTCCTCGTGCTGGCCTGGGACGCGCAAGCGCAGCGCGGCATCCAAAGGGGCCAGCTGCGCCGGCCAGGCACTGCTGCGCAGGACATTGGCGCGTGCCGCCACGCCCATCGCTTCGGCGCGCTCAGGGTTGGACAACAGCCCGGCGATGTGGGCGATGTACTCGGCCTCGGTGTTGGCGGCCAACAGCTCTTCGCCCAACGCAGCTTGGATGGCGGCGGCGCACGGCTGGGCTGTGACCACCGGCCGCGCCATGGCCATGGCTTCAAGCACTTTGTTTTGCACGCCGCGTGCCAGGCGCAGAGGCGCCACCACCGCACGGGCATGCTGCAGGTAGGGGCGCACGTCGGGCACGGTACCCGTGACCTGTACACCCAGCTCTCGCAACGCCAGCACCTCGGGCGTAGGGCTGCGGCCCACCACCCAAAACTGCACCGTCGGCCAGCGTTGGCGCAGTTGGGGCAGCATGGTCTGTGCGAACCAAGTCACGGCGTCCACATTGGGCCAGTAGTCCATCGCGCCGGTGAACACCAAAGGCACGGCGCCGGGCTCGAAAGGCGACGGTCGGTCGGCCGCAGGGGTGTAGAACTCGGCGTCGACGCCGTTGCGCAAGGCCTGCACCTGGCCCGCGAAGTTGGGCGCGCCGCTCAGGAACAGCTCGCACTCGTTGGGCGTCACGAAGAAGCTGGCCACGGCTGCGTCGGCCAGCTTGCACTCGTAGGCCTGCAGCGTGCGGCCCTCGCGGGCATAAATCCAACTCATGGGCCAGGCGTGCTGTGGAGCGTAGTCGCGCCACTTGGCCGAATCCAGGTCAACGAAATCCACCCACATGGGCAGGCCCGGCGGGGCGTACTGGGCCATGCTGGACGAGAACACCAGCACGCCTTCGATGCCCTCGCGCTGCACCAGCTCGCGCACCCACCGGTGCAGGTCAGACTGTGCGTAATAGGGCAGGCTCAGCGGGTCGCCGCTGAGCAAGCCGCGCAAGCTGCGCACCCGGGCGCGCTTGGGGTTGAGGGCCGGCAGGTACAACGACTTCACGAACGGCTTCAAGGCCGCCGTGTAGGCGTCGCGGTGGGCCTCGTCCTCGGGGTCGTCGATGAACGAGCCGAGGTGCACCTCGTGCTGTTGTGCCAGGTGCTTGAGCAAATGGAACGAGCGCACCTTGTCGCCCTTGTTAGGCGGGTAAGGCAAGCGGTGCACGAGGTACAGCAGCTTCACCCCAAGTTCCTCACGATATGGGGGCCGAGCCAGGTGGCCACTGGCAAGGGCAGCTTGCGCCACGCCTTGATCATCAGCTGGTACTTGGGGTTGTTTGGGTTGTGCTGCGGGATCTCGGTACCCCCGAACAACTGAAACTCGTAGGACAGCGGCGTGGGCGTGAAGCCCCAGTTTTTCTTGAAGGCGTATGGCCCGGTGCCGACTTTGCTTCGGCCGTAGTCGAACAGTCGCGCACCACGGGCCCGGGCGTGTTGCATCAGTGCCCAATACTTGAAGTCGTTGGCGGCCAGCTCTCGCGCGGCCTCGGCATCGCCCGCGTAGTAGGGCAGCACCTCTTCACGGAAGTAAAAGCTCAACACCGACGACACCGGCTGACCGGAGGCCGAAACCACGGTCATCACCTCAGCGTCGCGACCGAATTCGGCCAGCAGGCCCTCGAACCAGGCCTTGGACATGGCCGGCGTGCCGTGCCGGTGCACGTTGTCGGCGAACAGCGCGAAGAATCGGTCGGCGTTGGCGTCCACTTCAGCGCGCAGGCCATTGCCCATGCCCTTGCGCACCATGGCGCGCTGCTTGCGGGGGATGGCCAGCAGATTGGCCTCCTCGTCATCCAACAGCGGTTTGCGAAAGGTGACGTACAGGTCTTGGCTGGGCCAATCGGCATGCTGCTGGGCGAGGTTTCGCAACTCCAGGTGCGATGCGCCACGGGCCTGTGCCCAGGCCACAGCGGCCTGCTCCAGCGCAGTCGCCACCGCCGGCGTGTCGGCCAGCACACCGCCGTAAACAGCAAACGGCATCGAGCTGACGGCATGGCCGAACAGCAGGCTGTCAATGGCAGCGATGGGCAACACCCCGCACAGGCGCCCGTGCTGCCACGCGGCCAGCATGTGGCAATCGTGCCCCCACACCCGGTGGACCACCCTGCCCCACCCCAAGCGGTGAAAGAAAGTGCCTTGCGGATGGGCGAACACATAGGCGTCCCACTGGCGGGCCATGGCGGCGTCGTCCAGCGCCACCGGCCGGACTTGCAGACCCGCCGCCATCTCAGTAAGGGCCCGCGTGCGCGCCGGAGCCGAGCAGAGGGCCGCCGCCGAGATGGGCCGCGTCCGCGCTGGCCCGTCGGGCCGCGCCGGGCGCAGCCGGCGGCAGGAAGATCTCGTCCATCCGGCCCCAAGCGAAATCGGTCAACAGGCGCTGGATGCGGCCTTCGGTCCGCTGCAAGTTCACGTAATGACGGAAACGCGACTTCAAGTCGACGCCCGGCACACGGGGCTGCTCCGGATCGATCTCCCACGGGTGAAAGTAGAAGACAGCACTTTGCGCGTCCACCGTGTTGACGCGACGGATCAGCCAGCGCGATACGGCGTAAGGCAGCAGCCGGAAGTAGCCCCCACCGCTGGAAGGCAGGTTGCGACCGCCGATGCGGCAGGTGGTCACGGGCACTTCGATCAAGCCGGGCCGGACGGGGTAGGCGAAACGCGGCGAATCCGGCATGCCGTAATGGTCGTGGGCGATCGGGTAGACGCTGGACGAGTAGCGGTAGCCGGCTTGCGCCAACACATCGAAGGCCCACAAATTGTCTTTGCCGATGGAGAAGCTGGGCGCGCGATAGCCCTGCACAGGTACGCCGCCGATATCTTCCAACAGTGCCTTGGCGCTGCTCACATCCTTCGCAAACGCGGTGGGGCTGAGGTCGCTGGCGCGCTCGTGAGCAAAACCATGGCTGGCCAGCTCGTGGCCACCTGCCACGATGTCACGCACCAATTGCGGATGGCGCTGAGCGATCCACCCCAAAGTGAAGAACGTGGCTTTGACATTGGCCTGCGCCAACAGCGTCAAGATGCGCCGCACGTTCTGCTCGGCGCGGCAATGCCGCTGGTCCCACTCATGGCGAGGGATGTATGGGGCAAAGGCCGATACCTGAAAGTAGTCCTCCACGTCGATCGACATGGCGTTGCGCACGCGCGGCGCTCCGGTTTCAGCGGGTCCCATCGTTGGGCTCCTGGACCTTGTCCGCAGCAGGCTGCATCGTGCGCAGCAAGCGCTGCAGCATCTTGAGGTTTTGCAGGTTGATGCGCTCAAGCCGCAACATGCTGCGTTCAATTCGCGCAAGGCGGTCGGCGTGCACATCGTGCATCTGACTCTCCACCTGCTTGCTGAAAGCCTGCAGCGCCTCACCCTGCAAGCCCTGTGGATGCGACAAATCCACATCCAAATCCAGCTGTGAATCACTGGCCTCGCTGCCACTCAAAGAGACCGGCCGCGACGGCGGTGGCAAGGCAGCCTCGCTGCCCAGGTCTTTGAGCACCTCGTTGACGTCGGCCAGCTCCAGGTGCACCTTGCCTTGCATAAAACCCAACAGCAGCAAGCGGTCACACAGGGTGTTGATGCGGCGCGGAATGCCCGAGCTGGCCCGGTGCAGCACCAGGAACGCTTCGCTGTCGAAGGTGGGTTTGTCGGTGCCACCGGCGCATTTCAAGCGGTGCTCGATGTAGCGCTGGGTTTCCTCTTCATCCAATGGGCCAATGTGACAGGTGGCCGCCACACGCTGGCGGAACTGCTCCATCTCGGGCCGCTGCAAGATCTGGCGGAACTCCGGCTGGCCCACGACGAAGGTTTGAAGCAGCGACTGGTTGCCAAACTGAAAGTTCGACAGCATGCGCAGCTCTTCCACGGCACGGGAGCTCAGGTTCTGCGCTTCATCCACGATCAACAAGCAACGCCGGCCTTGGCTAGCCTGCGAGACAAAGTAGGCCTCCAAGGTCATCAGCACCTCGGACTTGGGCAGATCTTTGACCCGTACGCCAAAGGCCGAGCCGACCATGCGCAAGGTGTCCTCGGCATCCAACTGGGTGGTGACGATGTTGCCCAACACCACTTGGTCTTTGTTCAGCGTTTCCAGCAAGCCACGCAGCAGCGTGGTCTTGCCAGCTCCGACCTCACCCGTGATGACGATGAAGCCGTCATTGCGCAAAACACCGTAATCCAGGTAAGCCTTGGCCCGGCGGTGTTGCTTGGAGCCAAAGTAAAAACTGGGGTCCGGGCTGAGCTGAAACGGCTTGGTGCTCAACCCATAGAAAGCTTCGTACATAGCGGCCTAAAACTGCTGCTGCAGGGTGCCGAGAACAGCGTTCTCGAGGTAGGGGCGCAAGGTGGATGCGAAATCGGTGTGACGCGCCGTCAGTTGCAGCTGCGTGCGCTGCCCCAATCGAGCGCTCCAGGTCAGAGACAGGCTGCGGAGCTCGGTGCGCAGGCCGCTGCTGTCACCAGCGTTCTCCTGCCACGACCCCGTCAAACTGAGGGTGCTTCGCGGCGTCAGGCGGTAGCCCGCATTGACGGCCATGGCCTGCGTGGTCACGAAGGCCGAATTGCTCAAGTCGTCCACCGCAGTAGAGACGGGGTCCAGCCGGGACGTGCGTGTGCGCGACACCAGTGCGCCAAACGTCGCCCGGACCAGCTGGTAAGCCACCGCCAGTTGCTGCTGCCGCGCAACCGTGGCCTGGCCGGTCAAGAAACCATTGGCGGCGCGCGCATTGGGATCCAGCCCTTGGCTCTGCAAGGTGCTGCGCACCAAGGCGTCTCGGCGGATGGCATCGGGCTCTTGCCCAGCCAACTGTGCGAACAGCAGGTCGTAGTTGGTCGCGTTGCTCAACCCACCCACCAAGCCAGGCTGGTTGACGGAGCGGCTGTCCGTCAGGCGGATCGCGGCCCGCGCGAACCGGTGGTCGAACGAAGCGGTGTACAGGTTGGCGAACACACGGTGCTCGCCCCCCAGCGTGGCCCGCGTGCGCGGCGTCGGGGTCCAATTCACAGTACCGCCGTAGATCACACCCGAGGTTTGCGATTGGCTGGCGAAATCGCTCCGCTCCTGACCAGCAAACGCGGTGGCCGACCAATCCACGTCAGGCACCCAATTCAAGCCCAGGCGGGCTTGCACTGACTCGGTGCGGCGGTTGGCCTTGGGCGCGTTGACTTGACGCACCAACTGAGAAGACCAACCCAAGCGCTGACGCGTCGCGTTGCGCAGGCCCACTGAGGTGGTTTGGCCCAGTCCATCGCCCGTGACACTGTCCTTCACACGGGTGGCCGACCACTGATGGCTGGCTTCCAATTCAACGTCCCCGCCGAAGCGCGAGCGCCAGCGCGGGGTCAGGGCCAAGCTGGCCACTTCATTGCTGTTGACGTTGCCGAAATTGCCGGCCGCCTGCTGCACCTCGAAAGCCGAGCGACTTTGCTGAGAGATCGAGGCCTGGGCGTCCACACTCAAACGGTTGGGTACGAAATCGGCCTTCAGGCCAGCACGGAGTGCGTGCTGCAAACCATTACCGACCTGGGGTGCCTTGACATACCGCTGCGCAAACAAGCTGTAGTCCACTGAAGCCTGTAAGCCCCCAATGCTGCGTTGCCAAGCCACACCCGGCCCTACGCGCAACAGGGCACCGGCGTCTCTGCCCTGGATGCTGTCGTTGTTGGCGATGTTGTCCGACACGTATAGGGTGCTCGTAGCACGCCAGATCAAGCTGTTGCTCGGACGCGATGCGCCAGCGCTGGTTGGCGTGCCGGCCCCGAAGCCCGGCAGCCCGGCGCCGAGCCCCTCGGCTGTGCCCGTGCTGGGCAGGGCAAGCTGCGCCCAGGCCTGCGGCGCCGCCGCCACCACCGCCAGCACGGCGGCCAGCGCGAGCAACTTAGGCGGATGCACGGCCAGGCGCTTCGTCATGGTCGTACCCATAGCCATACCCGTAACCGTAGCCATAGCCATAGCCATAGCCACCTTGCTGATCGGTGCGCACTTGGTTGAGCAGCAGCATCTTCAGCGGGCAGTTTTCGATCGTTGCCAGGGCCTGCTGCACGGCGCTATGGGGCGTGCCCTCGGCTTGCACCACCACCACGATCTGGCCCATCTGAGAAGCCAACACCCGCGATTCAGTGGTCAACAGCAGCGGCGGCGAATCAAAGATGATGATCCGGTCGGGGTAGCGCTGGGCCATGTTTTCCAGCAACTCGGCCATGGCCTCGCTGGCCAACAGTTCGGTCGCACGCGGGTGCGGTGTGCCGCTGGGCAACAGGGTCAGCTTGTCGATGTTGGTGCGCAACAGCACATCGGCCATGTCGACCGAGTTCTCCAGCACGTCCAGCAAACCCGGGCCAGGGGGCAAGCCGAGCATCCGCAGCAACGACGGGCGGGCCACGTCGGCGTCCACCAGCATGACTGTGTGGTCCAACTCAGCGGCAATGCTCATCGCCAAATTGAGCGACGTGAAGCTCTTCCCCTCGCCCGCCAGCGCACTGGTCACCATGATCAGGTTGGCGTGGTTGATCGAGGCAGCGCCCTGACCCACTGCGTTCTTGATCAGGGGCCGCTTGATGACGCGGTACTGGTCGGCCACCAAACTGCGGGGTGCGCCGGGCGTCAGCAAGCCCATCGCGGCCAGGCCGTCGAAGTCAAGCTCAACGCTCTTCGACTGGCGACCGGGCTGTTCGGGCTCAACGGGGGCAAGCGGAATGGCTTCTGGCGCCTGCTGCGTCACGCGCTCGGGGGCCACCGGCGCCGGCGCGGACGCGGGCTGAGGGGGCAACACAACGCCGGCTTGGCGCAACTGTTCAAGGCGCTGGGCGGCTTGTTCAATGAGACTGGTCATGGGGTCACTCTCTCAACCGTACTGGCGCGTTTGAATCACCAACAACACGCCCATGGCCAGCAGGTACATCAGCACCAAGCCGCCAGACGCCACGATGACGCGCACCCGGTCTGAGCGCCGGCGGCGCAACTCGGCGTCGCTCATGATGCGAGACACCACACCCAGGATGGGCAACTCGGTCGCGTTGCGCAGCTCGTTCGGGTCAAAGAACACGGGCCGCAATTGGCTCGCAGCGAAGGCCGTGAACACCGCCACACCCAAAGCCGCAGCCAAGCCTGCAGCGAGCAACAGGAAGCGGTTGGGCGACACCGGGCGCGGCGACACGCGAGGAGGGTCGATCAGCCTGAAGTCGGCCACACCGGAGGCGACATCCAATTCGCTCGACATGGAGGCCGACTCGCGCTTGCTGACCAAGTCTTCGTAATTGCGCTTGTGCACGGCGTAGTCACGGTTCAACTGAGCCAGCTCCGCCTCGATCTGCGGCGCCGTCTTCATCGCTTCGATGGACTGCGCGTAGCGGGCTTGGAACTCGGCCACCCGGGCACGCAGGGCCGCCACTTGCACTTCGGCGGTGGCGAGCATGCGGCTCATTTCCTGCTGCACCATCGACCCGCCGCCGCTGCCCGGGGGCGCGTTGAGGGCTTGCTTGCGCAACTGCGCCACCTCACGGCGCTTTTGCTCTTGGAGGTCAGCGATCAGGCGGCGCGTGATGACCACATCGGGGTGCTGGTCGGTGAAGCGTTGCAGCAGCCCGTCCATGTTGCGGCGCAAGGCCTCGATACGGGCATCGATTTCCGGCGTGGCCACGTTGATGTCTTGCATCAGCGCCTGCGCCGTTTGGTCGCCGCTGCGCGCCCGCTCGCCGTTCATTTGGGCCCGGGCTGCGTCGCGGGCGTTTTCAGCCTCACGCAACTCCAAGCGGGCACGGTCCAGCTGCTGGCGCATTTCACCCAATCGCGAGGTGGCGTCTTTGCCATCACCAGACATGATGGCGATGTTGCGCAAGCGGAATTCCTTCAGGCGCGTCTCGGCCTCCTCCAGCTTCGCCTCGTAGCTCTTGATTTGCTCGTTGATGAAGGTGGTTGCCGTTGCTGTGTCCTTGCGAGCAGCACCGAGAGACGACTCGACAAAGATCGACGCCAAGGCCTGCACCACGCGCTTGGCGGTGTCCGGGTCTTCGTGCTTGAACGCCAGGGTGTAGAGGTTGTCGCGACCTAAAGTCGAAATCGACAAAGCGCGGGTCAGTTCTTCAATCTGCGC
>CAZAIR010000002.1:9603-27004 GCA_964485225.1 uncultured Burkholderiaceae bacterium | reverse complement strand
TATGTCCTGGCACGGGTGTTACCCATGTCCCTGGTCTGAACAGCAAGACAAAAGGGGGTCCGGGTGCAGGGCGGAAGGCGCCAGCGGGCTGCACCGCAAACCACCACCGAACCCACACCACACCAGCCCGCCGCGCACCGAGCTCCAACCAACACGCACCTACCATCCCACCCATGCACCCCACACTCGCCTTCATCGGCGGCGGCAACATGGCCTCCGCCATCGTCGGCGGCCTGCGCCGCGCCGGCCGTTCCCCCGATTGCTTCCTGATCGTCGAGCCCGCCGAAGCCCAACGCGAGCGGCTGCACGCCGAGCTGGGCGTGCAAGCCGTGCCCGCCCCCGGCCCCGAGTTGGCCCAAGCCGCGTTGGTCGTGTGGGCCGTCAAGCCGCAGTTGTTCGCAGAAGCCGCAGCACCGGCCGCCGCCTGGCTGCCCCAGGCCTTGCACCTGAGCGTGATGGCCGGGGTGCGCAGCGAGGCCATCGCGCGGGCCGCCGGCACGCAGCGCGTGGTGCGGGCCATGCCCAACACGCCGGCGCTGATCGGCCAAGGCATCAGCGGCCTGTTCGCGCGCGAGGCCGTGACCGAGCTCGACCGCGCTGAGGTGGAAACCGTGCTGGCGCCCACCGGTCGCACGTTGTGGGTCGAGCAGGAATCGCAGCTGGACGCGGTGACCGCCCTCAGCGGCTCCGGCCCGGCCTACTTTTTCTATGTGCTGGAGGCCATGATCCAAGCCGGGCTCGACCTCGGCCTGCACGAGGCCCAAGCCCGCGAGCTGGCGCTGGCCACCTGCGGCGGCGCCGCTGCCCTGGCGCTGCAAAGCCCCGACAGCGTGGCCACCTTGCGTGAGCGGGTGACCAGCAAGGGCGGCACCACGCACGCCGCCCTGGAAAGTCTGCGCGCCGATGGCGTGGGCGAGGCCGTGCAGCGTGCGGTGAAGGCGGCTGAAGCGCGTGCCCGCGAGTTGGGCCAAGCCTTTGGGCGCTGAGTAACCTTGAGCATCAGCACCCGCCTGAGCCTGCGCGCCTGGTTGCGCGCGCCCGGCTCGCTCAGCGCCCGCTTGGCGCGCCATGGCAGGTTTGAAGTGCAGGTGCTGCGCCAAGCCACCGCCAAGCTGCGCGCGCCCGAGCGCCGTCAGCTGGGCCAGCCGCGTCGGGGGTGCACCTTGGTGCGCGAGGTGATCTTGTCGGTCAATGGCCAGCCCTTGGTGTGGGCCCGTTCCAGCCTGCACAAGAGCGCGCTGGCCGGGCCGTGGCAAGCCCTCAAAGGCCTGGGGCGCCGGCCCTTGGCCGACCTGCTGTACCGCGACCGCCGCGTGCGCCGCAGCACCTTGCAGCCCAAGCGCATTGCCGCGCACGGTGCCACCCAAGCGCACATGGCGCGCCAGTGGCGCCAAGCCACCGGCAGCGCGCCGCCACGCAACATGCTGTGGAGCCGGCACTCGGTGTTCAAGCGCCGTGGCGCGCAACTGCGCATCCTCGAGCTGTTCCACCCGGCCGTGGCGGCCCTGGCGCCGTACGCCGGCACGCGGCGCCCGACCTGGCGCACCTTGGCCGCACAAGCGCGCCAGGCTTGGGTCCGTCCCTGAATTCCGTGCGTTCGTCGGGCGCATCTGCAGCCCGTCACCATGACCTGCGGCTGGCGGGGGTGTCTTCACTACATTGCTCGCCGACACGACCCAACCAACCTTGATGGCGGAGATCCAGCTTGAGCACCCCCAACCCGAAGACTGCCCCTTGGTACCGCCGCTGGCGCGGTCGCTTGATCGTGGCCGCCGTGCTGGTCGCCTCGGTGGTGGGCTGGCGCCTGATGAACCCGCCCAAGCCGCCACCCCCGCCGCCCACTGGCAAGGTGGAGCTGAGCAACATCACCCAGCTGGTGCAAGCCGCCGGCGTGCTGCAGGCCAAAACCCGGGTGGACGTGGGCGCGCAGGTCAGCGGCCAGATCCAAACCCTGCACGTGCAACTGGGCCAGGCGGTGAAGAAGGGCGACCTGTTGGTCAGCCTCGACCCCGAGCTGGCGCGCAGCGACGTGCTGCAAGCCGAAGCGGCGTTGGCGCAGCAGCGCGCTTTGCTGGAGTCGCGCCAGATTGACCTGAAGGCCGCGCGCCGCGAGGCCGAGCGCCAGCAGCGCCTGCTGGCCGGCAAGGCCACCGCCGGCGCCGAGGCCGAGCGCGCCGAAACCGAACTGGCCAAGCTGGAGGCTGACGTGCGCGGCCAAACCGCCACCGTGCAGCGCCTGCAGGCCGACCTCAACAAGCGCCAAGTGAACCTGGGCTACACCCGCATCACCGCGCCCATGGACGGCACGGTGGTGAGCCTGCCGGTGCAAGTGGGGCAGACCGTGATCGCGGTGCAAATCACGCCCGTGATGCTGACCTTGGCCGACCTGGACACCATCACCGTGCGCACCAAGGTGCCCGAGGCCGACATCCAGTCGCTCAAAGTGGGTCAGGTGGCGCGCTTCACCACCCTGTCGGGCGAAGGCAAGCGCTACGAAGGCAAGGTGCGCGTGATCCAGCCCATCCCCGAGCGCGTGGGCAACGCGGTGTTCTACAACGTGCTGTTCGAGGTCGACAACCGCGACCGCCGGCTTTACTCCGACATGACCGTGCAGGTCGACATCGAGACCGGCAGTGCCAGCCAAGTGCTCAGCATGCCCATGGTGGCCCTGGGCGAACGCGACCCCAAGGACGGCCGCTTCCGCGTCACCGTGGTCGACAAGGACGGGAAGCAAAGCGCCCGTCTGGTTCGCACCGGTTTGCAAGACGGCAGCAAGGTGCAGGTGCTGGACGGCTTGAAGGCCGGCGACACCGTGCTGCTGGCGCCGCCGTCCGCCGCTGAAGCCGCCTCGGCGGCATCGGCCGCCGCCTCGGGCGACAAGCGCTGAAAGGCCGGCCATGGCCCTGATTGAACTGCGCGACGTCGCGCGCCGCTACACCCTGGGCGACATCGAGGTGCGCGCGCTGGATGGCGTGAGCCTGAACATCGAAGCCGGCGAGTTCGTGGCCATCATGGGCCAGTCGGGCTCGGGCAAAAGCACGCTCATGAACGTGCTGGGCTGCTTGGACAACCCGACGCAAGGCCAGTTCCTGATCGACGGCCAAGATGCCGGCCACCTAGGGCCCGACGAGCTGGCCGCGCTGCGGCGCGAGCGCTTTGGCTTCATCTTCCAGCGCTACCACCTGCTGCCGCACCTGGATGCCCGTGGCAACGCCGCGCTGCCGGCTGTGTATGCCGGCGTGGGCAGTGGCGCCCGCAGTGAGCGCGCGCAAGCCTTGCTGGAGCGGCTGGGCCTGGGCGAGCGCCTGCACCACAAACCCAATGAACTGAGCGGCGGCCAGCAGCAGCGCGTGTCCATCGCCCGCGCGCTGATGAACGGCGGCCAAATCATCTTGGCCGACGAACCCACCGGCGCGCTGGACAGCGCCAGCGGCGCCGAGATGCTGCGCTTGCTCAAGGAGCTGAACGCCGCTGGACACACCATCATTTTGGTGACCCACGACGCCCACGTGGCCAGCCACGCGCGCCGCGTGATCGAGCTGCGCGACGGCAAGGTGGTGGCCGACAACGGCACGCCCACCGACCACACCCCGCGCAACCCCACCAGCGCGGCCACGGCCACGGCCGACGCCCCGTCGGTGCAGCGCGGCGGCTGGTTCACGCGGCTGCAGGTGCAGTGGCGCGAGGCCCTGGCCACCGCGTGGCTGTCGCTGCAGGGCAACCGCCTGCGCACGTTTTTGTCGATGCTGGGCATCAGCATCGGCATCGCCTCGGTGGTCAGCATCGTGGCGCTGACCAGCGCTGCGCGCACCACCTTCGAGGGCGAGTTCGTCAGCCTCATGGCCGGCAAGATCTGGATCTGGCGCGGCAACAGCGACCTCCCCCCTGGCGCCCAGCCGCCGCCTTTCAGCCTGACCCAGTTGGAAGCCTTGCGCAGCTTGCCGGGCGTGGCGAGCGTGCAAGGCGAGCGCCAGTTGCCCATGCTGCTGCGCCACCGCTCGCGCGACGCCAACCTGCAGGTGCGCGGCGCCGATGCCGGCACGCTGGCCGACCGCAAGCTGCGCGTTGACCAAGGCCGCTTCTTCAACGGCTACGAGATCGCCCAAGGCGCGCAGGTGGTGGTGCTGGACGAGCAATCGGCCAAGGCCTTGTTCAAAGAGGGCGAGTCGCCCATTGGCAAGACCGTCATGCTCAGTGGCATGGGCGGTGGCGGCGGTATGGGGGGCGACCTGGGTGGGGGTGGTGGCATGGGCGGCCTGGGTGCTGCACCGCCGGTGCCACCCAACGCCCCATTGCCCTTCAAGGTCATCGGCACCGTGAAAGCCGACTCGCAGCTGGGCTTCAACTTCGGCAGCGGCAACGTCTACGTGCCCGAGCGCGAGTTCGTGCTCAAGCTCGATGCCCGTCCCAGCGTCGAAGCCTTTGCCGTGCAGATGGACTTCAAGCTGCCGCCCGAAGAGGTGCTGCGTCACATCAAGCACCGGCTGGTGGCGCTGCGCGGCGCCGAAGACTTCTCTAGTTGGAGCGGGGACAACGAGTTCCAGAAGATCCAGAACTTCAACGCCGGCTTTGCCGCGCTGTTTGCTGGCGTGGGCGCCATCGCGCTGCTGGTGGGCGGCGTGGGGGTGATGAACATCATGTTGGTGTCGGTGTCGGAGCGCACCCGCGAGATCGGCATCCGCATGGCCGTGGGCGCGCGCCAGGGCGATGTGCGGCTGCAGTTCCTGATCGAAGCCGTGGTGCTGTGCTGCCTGGGCGGCTTGGTGGGCGTGGCCTTCAGTTGGCTGGCCGCCCAAGGGCTGAACGCCGCCCAGCAAGCGCTGCAGGTCAGCGTCAGTTGGGGCGCGCTGGGCGTGGCCTTCGCGGTGTCCAGCGCGGTCGGCCTGATCTTCGGCACCGTGCCCGCCCGCCGCGCCGCGGCCCTGAGCCCGGTGGATGCGCTGTCGCGCGAATGAGCGCGCAACCCTCGAACCAGAGTGACCCGATGAACACCCTCCCGTTCCCTCTCCAGCGCCTCACACCGCTGGCCTTGGCCGCCCTGTTGATGGCGTGTGCCAGCGCCCCCAACAGCCTACCGCCCACGCCGGCAGCCCCCACGGCTTGGCTGTCCACGCAGGCCGGCGCCGTCCAGCCCGACTGGGCCGGCCTGCTCGACCCCCAACTGGCCGCTCTGCAAACGCAGGCTTTGGCAGCCAACCGCGACCTGGCCCAGGCCGCGCTGCGCTGGCGCCAAGCGCAAACGCAGGCCGAGATCGGCGGCTTGCGCGTGCGCCCCAGCTTGGGCGGCAGCGCCTCGGGCAGCCGCCCGCTGGAGAACAGCAGCAGCACCCGCACCGTGGATGTGGGCGGCGTCAGCGTGCCCATCACCAGCAACGTGGGCTGGAGCCGCAGCTACGGTCTGAGTGCCAGCGTCGGCTACGAGCTGGACCTGTGGGGCCGCATCGCGGCCACGCAGTCGGCGCAAGGCGCGCAGGCCGAAGCTGCCCGCACCGACATCGAGGCCGCGCGCCTGCTCATCCGCCAGCGCGTGGCCGAGAGCTACTGGACGCTGGCCGCCATCGCCCAGCAAACCCCGCTGGCCGAGGCGCAGCTGGACGTCAACCGCGAGGTGCTGGACCTGGTGAACCTGCGCGTGCGCGAAGGCAAGCTGCTGCCGATCGAGGTCGACAAAGCTGCGGCTGCCGTGCAACAAGCCCAGGTGCGGGTGGCCGACCTGGCCGCCGACGCCCAGGTGCAGCGCCACAGCCTGGCCTTGCTCTTGGACGCCCCGCTGCCCGGCCCCACGCTGGATGCGCCGCGCCTGCCCAGTCAAGCCCTGCCCGCCTGGGCCCCAGGGGCGCCGGCCGAGGTGCTGCAGCGCCGCCCCGATGTGCAGCGCGCCCGCCTGAACGTGGACGCCGCCCTGGCCCGCAACCGCGCCGCCGACGCCGAGCGCTACCCCTCCTTGAGCTTCAGCGCCAGCGTGAGCACCGGCGGTGCGCGCTCGTCCGACTGGCTCAGCCAGCCGATCGCCAACTTGGCCGCCAACCTCGTGGTGCCGTTGATCGACTGGCGCCGGCTGGATCTGCAGCGCGACAACGCGCGCACCGAGGTCGAGTTGGCCGCGCTGGCCCTGCGCGACACGGTGCAAAAGGCTTTGGCGGAGGTGGAAGGCCAACTGATCGACGGCGAGCGCCTGCGCTTGCAACTGGCCGCCAACGCCCTGCGTCTGCGCGAAGCCGCCGAGGCCGAGCGCCTCGCCGCTTTGCGTCTGGAGGTGGGGGCGATTGCCCGTGCCGACTGGCTGCAAGCCCGCAGCGCCTTGCTGGAAGCGCAGCAGGGCCGCATCCAGCTGGAATTGCGTGCCTGGCTGAACCGCGCAGGGCTGGTACGGGCGGTGGCCGGGGGCTGATCCCCTGGCGACTTAGAGCCCACCATGAAAAACGCCGCTCAGTGAGCGGCGTTTTGCTGGTGCCAGCAGGGCTGGTTCACTTGGCGGCAGGCGCCTCAGGTTTGGCGGCCGGCTTGGGGTCGGCTTTCTTGGCGCCAGCGGCGGTGGGGTTGGTGGCCATCAAGCGGGCAGGATCCACGCTGGCCAGGTAGTCGGAGTATTGGCTGGGCGTGCAAGCCAGCTTCTTGCCAGCTTTGGCTTCGCCGCGGAAAGTGCCCTTGTAGTACTCGAACTGGAACTCGTTACCGGCTTTGGGGTCGATGGCCAGTTTCGGTGCGTTCTGGGCTGCGCATTCGCTGCGCAGGTCGCCTTCTTTGGCTTGGGCGGTGAAAGCCGCGGCAACCAAGGCCAGGGCGAGCAGGGAGCGGGAGGTGGTGGTCATGGCGGGGTCCTTGAGGGCCGCGCTGCCCCGAGCGAGCCAACTTCAGCCCGTCCGCGCAACGCGTGAACGCAGCTTAGCCAGCGGCGCCAAGTTGCGCCATCCGTTGAAACAAGGGGTTGTCTGTGACATCTTTCACACCCGTCGTGCTTTCGTCGCGGGCGTTGTTCAAGGTTGCGCGCTTGCCCGGGGCGGGCGGCACGGCGCGCCAAGGGCATCATGGCCATGCCCTCTGACTTTTCCATACCCACCATGCCAACTGTGTTGCCGGACGCCTTTGTGCTGGACGCCTTGCGCACCCCGCGGGGGCGTGGCAAGCCGGGCGGCGCGCTGAGTGGTGTGACGCCCGTGTGGCTGCTGCGCTGCGTGCTGCAAGCCCTGCGCGCCCGCAACCACCTGGATACCAGCTGGGTGGACGACGTGCTGATCGGCTGCGTCAGTCAAACTGGCGAACAAGGCGGCTGCTTGGCGCGCACGGCTTTGCTCGACGCGGGGTGGGCCGAAACCGTCCCGGCACTCACCCAGTCGCGCTTTTGCGCCTCGGGCCTGGAAAGCGTCAACCTCGCCGCGGCCAAGGTGGCCAGTGGCTTTGCCCAGGTCGTGGTGGCCGGGGGTGTGGAGAGCATGAGCCGCGTACCCATCGGCAGCGATGGCGGCGCCTGGCTGCATGACGCCCGCGTTATCGAGCGCTTGGGGCTGGTGCCGCAGGGCATCAGTGCCGATTTGATTGCCACCCTGGAAGGTTTCGGTCGCGAGTCGCTGGATGCTTACGCCCTGCGCAGTCAGCAGCGCGCAGCCGCCGCGCAAGCCGGCGGCTTCTTCAAGCCCAGCCTGGTGCCGGTGCTCGGCTTGGACGGCGAATGTTTGCTGGATACCGATGAGACCCTGCGCCCCCAAACCACGCTGGACAGCTTGGCGGCCCTGGCGCCGGCATTTGCGCAATTGGGCGCTCAGGGTCACGATGCCCGGGCTTTGATCAAGCTACCTGGGCCAGCGGTTGTGCAGCACCTGCACCATGCGGGCAACAGCAGCGCGCTGGCCGATGGCGCGGCCGCCGTGCTGGTGGCCAACCGCGCCGGCTGCGAACGCTTGGCGCGTACGCCGCGCGCCCGCATCGTGGCGGCGGTGTCGGTGGGCAGTCAGCCCACCTTGATGCTGACCGGCACGGGGCCGGCCGTGACCCTGGCGCTGGGACAGGCCGGCATGGCGGTGAGTGACATCGACCTGTGGGAGGTCAACGAAGCTTTCGCCGCCGTGCCGCTGCAAACCATGCGCAGCTTGGGGCTGGACGCGGAACGCGTGAACGTCAACGGCGGCGCCATCGCGCTGGGGCATCCGCTGGGCGCCACCGGCGCCATGCTGCTGGGCACGGTGCTGGACGAACTGGAGCGCCGCGACCTGCAGACCGCCTGCATCACCCTGTGCGCCGGCGGCGGCATGGGCATCGCCACCATCCTTGAGCGGGTGTGAGCGGCTCAGGGCTCAAGGGCGCAGCAGGCTTCAACGTGCGCTTTTCAAGTACCGGTCCATCCAGGCGATGAACCGGTCCTCCATGTCGCGCTGGTAACTGGGGCGCGACAGGCCGTGCCACTGACCGGGGTAGATCACCAGTTGCGTGGGCACGCCCAGCAGCTTGAGTGCCAGGTACATCTGCTCAGAGCCGGCGATGGGGACGTTGAAGTCCCGCTCGCCACCCATGTACAGCGTCGGCGTTTGGATGCGGTCGGCCTTGAAGAAGGGGAACGACAGCCGCAGCCAGCGCTCGGTGTGGCTCCAGGGCGCCCCCAGTTCTCGCTCGTACTGGATGAGGTACTGGTCGGTGCCAAACATGCTGATTTGGTTGGCGCTGCCGGCGCCGCTGACGGCGGCTTTGAACCGCGTGTCGGTGGCAATGGCGTAATTGCTCAAGATGCCGCCGTAGCTCCAGCCGCCAATCCCTAAGCGCGCCGGGTCGGCGATGCCTTGCTGCACCGCCCAGTCGGCGGCGGCGTGCAGGTCTTGCACCTCCTTGTTGCCCCAGTCGGCAAAGATGGCGCGCTGGAACGCTTTGCCGCGGCCGCTGCTGCCGCGGTAATTCACCTGTAGCACGGCGTAGCCGGCAGCGGCCAGGCGCTCGCGCAGCACGGGGCCGGCGCCGCCGAGTTGGTGGGCGTCTTGCGCATTGGGGCCGCCGTGCACCAGCAGCACCGTGGGCAGGCGCTGGCCGGGCGGGGTCTGCGCCGGCAGGCTCAGCAGGCCGCGCACCTCGGTTCCATCGCGGCTGGTGGCGCTGAAGCCCTGGGTGCGCGACAAGGCCAGGTCCTTGCGCCAAGCGGCGTGCAGCTGCGTCAGGGGCTGCAACTGACCACCTTGCAGGTGGACCAGCTCTGCGGGCTGGCGGGCGTTGCCGGCCAGCGCCACGATGCGGCCTGCGGGGCCGACGCTGAAAGCCTCGACCGTGCCCTCTCCAGGGTGCAAGCGCTTCACGCCGCCGGTCAACGCCACCTGCGCCAGCCAGCTGCTGCGGTCGTCTTCCACCACGCCCAGCACGGCGCTGCTGTCGGGCAGCCAAGCCAGGTCGGGCTGGAATCCGCGGTCCAGCCCCTCGCTCAAGAGGCGCAGGGTGCCGGTGGCAAGGTCGAACAAGCCGACCTGCCACTGCTGGTAAGCCCCCCACTTCACGTCGTCACCAACGGGCAAGGCAATGTGTTTGCCATTGGGAGCCCAGGCGGGCCGGGCGTCTTCATCGGTGGTCACGGTGCCCAGCAAGCGGGCCGGCGCCCCGGCTTGGACCGGCATCACGTACAGACCGGTGGTGGCGGTGCGGTCGCCCTCTGGGCTGCGGTTGCTGAGAAAGGCGATCTGCCGTCCGTCAGGCGAAAACGCCGGCATGTGCTCGGTGTGGGGTCCGGGCGTCAGCAGGGTGGTTTTCCGGCTGCTCAGGTCCAGCAGGTGCAGGTGGCGCGGCCGGGCCGTGTCGTTGTCGAGGTAGCCCTCGCGGTCTTGTTTGAAGTGAAAGCGGTCGATGACCAGCGGCGGGGCAGTTTTGCGCATCCAGCCGGGGCGCTTCTCGGGTTCGGGCAGGGGGTCGGTCAGCACCAGCACCGCTTGGCGGCCATCGGGCGCCAGGGCGTAGTCGTCGACGCCGCCTTCGATGTCAGTCAGGCGCTCAGGCTCGCCCCCGGCCATCGGCAAACGCCACAGTTGCAAACCCTTTTTGGGGGTGTCGTCGTCGGAATTGGCGTTGCGTTCCGCCAGGAACAACACCGCACTGCCGTCGGGCATCCACTGGGCGTTGCCGGCCACATCGCCGCTCCAAGTCAGGCGCCGCGGCGCCGCGGCGCCGGGCTGGCTGCTGGCCAGCCACAGGTCGTTGGTGAACTTGTCTTTGCCCGTGTGGGCGGTGCGCAGGCTCAGCAGCACCTGTTGACCGTTGGGTGAGAGGCGGGGCTCACCGGGTCGCTGGAGGGCTGTCGCCACCTCGGCGCTGAAGCTGCGGGCAGGGGCTGTTTGGGCGGGTGCGGCTGTGACCCACAGCGCCAAGGTGCAACACAGCAGAAAGGGTCGGCGGCTCAGCATCGCGGCGCTCCAGAGGCAAACGGACGGAGCCGCAGTATCGGCATCCATCCGCCCCGTGCCGGGCGACCGACCTCAGAAGGCGCCGGGCTTGCGGGTGGCGCTGCGCATCCAGGCCATCGGGTTGTCGATGGGAGGGTGGGGGCGTTGGCTTTCCAGGGGGTAGCTCGGCGGTTCGCTGTTGGCCTCGAGGGTGGCTTCCATGCCGAAGGCGGTGCCCATGTCGGCTGGGTCGCCCATGCGCCGGGCTGGCTTGGCTGCGCGGCGCAGGAAATTCAATGAGGGAGCGAAACGCATGACAGGACTCCTCGGGAACAACGGGGTGCCGGGTCGCGACCTTGAGTGTGCGGGTCGCTTGTGTGAACGGCGTGACAAGCAGTTTGCGGATGGCTGGCCTGGGCGGATATCCCCATAACGGGTGATAAACCCCGTTTGTTGGCAAAACAGCACGGCCTTGGGCGCCCTGTCATGCTGGGACGCCAATTGGCTATGGCCTGCAAGGCGGCTGGCAGGGGTGCATCGGCTAACGTGGCGCCTTCACATCCCCACCCCCTCTCCCACAAGGACAGTCCATGAAAGTGGTGGTTTTGGGCGCCGGCATCATTGGCGTCTGCACAGCGTGGTACCTGCTGGAAAGCGGCCACGACGTGGTCTTGGTAGACCGCCAGCCCGACGCGGCGCTGGAAACCAGCTACGCCAACGGCGCGCAAATCTCGGTCAGCTTCTGTGAGCCCTGGGCCAATGCCTGGGTGCCGGTCAAGGTTGCCAAGTGGCTGCTGCGCGATGACTCGCCGCTGCTGTTCCGCCCTCGGCTGGAGCTGGCGCAGATGCGCTACGGCCTGGCGTTCCTGAAGGAATGCACCACCGCCAGCTTCGAGCGCAACGTCGAGGAGCTGGTGCAACTGGGCCGCTACAGCCACGCCCGCCTGAAAGAGTTGGTGCCGGCCACCGGCATTGAATACAACCGGCTGGAGAAGGGCATCCTGCACTTCTTCAGCAGCCAAGCCGACCTGGATAACGGCGTGGCCGGGGCCGAGGTGATGCGCCGCCACGGCGTGGACCGTCGCGTGCTCACCCGCGAGGAGGTGTTGGCCGTGGAGCCAGCGCTGGCCCCCTTCGGGCGCCAGATTTTTGGCGGCACCTACACCCCCAGCGACGAAAGTGGCGACGCCTTCACCTTCACCCAAGCGCTGGCCAAGCTGTGCATCGAGCGTGGCGCGCAGGCGCGCTTCAACACCACCGTGCTGGGGCTGGAGCGACGGGGCGACGCTCTCAGCGGCGTGCGCGTGCGCAACGCCCAGGGGCAGGTCGAAACCCTCAGCGCCGATGCCTATGTGGTGGCCCTGGCCAGCTACGCCCCGCAGCTGGTGAACCCGGTGGCCGACTGCCTGAACATCTACCCGGCCAAGGGCTACTCGGCCACCTTGCGGCTGAAGCAGCCCGAGAAGGCCAGCACCGTGAGCTTGCTGGACGACACGCGCAAGATCGCCATCAGCCGCCTGGGCGACCGCATCCGCATCGCCGGCACCGCCGAACTGGTGGGCCTGGACACCAGCCTGCACACCGCCACCAGCCGCACCCGCTGCGAGGCCCTGGTGCGCCGTTACGAAGAGCTGTTCCCCGGTGTGGCCGACCTCAGCGAGCCCAACTTCTGGACCGGCTTGCGCCCCAGCACGCCCACCAACATCCCGTACATCGGCCGCAGCAAAAAGCTGCGCAACCTGTGGCTCAACTGTGGCCACGGCACCCTGGGCTGGACCCACGGCGCCGGCAGCGGCCACGCCCTGGCCGAGCTGATGAGCGGCCGCAAGCCCCCCACGGACTTTCACTTCTACGGGGTTTGAGGGCAGGGCGGCGTCACAAGCCCTGCGCACAATCGGGGGCCACCACCTGCTGAGCCTCGTTTGAGCACCTTGTCGACCTTGCCCCGGGGCGCGCTGCCGCCGTCGCAGCCCGATGTCCTGTCCCGCTGCCTGTTGCTGGCGGTGCTGGTCCACGTCTGGCTGGCGGTGATGGTGGGCAGCAAACCCGGCCCTGACGTGCCCGGCAGCGGCTGGGGCAACCTCGAAGTGGTGCTGCTGGGCCTGCCCGGACGCCCGCCGGGGGAGGCCGACGCGCCACCTGGCCCGGTTTGGCGGGACGATGGTCCGGAGGGCCGTGCGCCCAGCTCGCGCTTTGGTGGGCAGCTGCGCGAACAAGCCCCGGCGCAAGACGCCGGCCCCGGTGCGCAAGCCCTGGGCCGTTGGCAAGCCCAAGCCATTGCGCCGGACCCCAGCCGCCCAGAGGACGAACGCACCAGCGCACAAGGCAGTGCCGCGGCCGAGCGTGAGTTGGTACAGCCGGTGCCCACGCCCGCAGCAACCCCCGCCCCCCCAGCGCCAGCGCCGATGGCGCCTGTCCCGCCCGCGCCGACCCCATTGCCAACGCCGCAACCGGCCCCTGAGCCAACTCCAGCCTCGACGGTCGATGCCGCGCCCGATCCGCTGCCGGAGCCAGCACCTGAATCTGCCGTGTTGGCCTTGCCGGCCGGTCCGCAGGCAACGGCGCGCTTGCGCAGCGCAGCCCGCGTGGAGGCTGTGAAGCCCGCCGCCGCCCTCAGCGCACCTTTGCGCCCGCTCACCTCCAAGGTGGAGTTGCCGGTGGACGAGCCGGTGCTGGCGCCCGCTCTGCCAGCACCGGCAACCCCACCGCCGCCCGCGCCCGCTGTTGAGCCCACCTTGCGCACCTTGAACACGCCCGCTGCCCGGCCTGTGCGCACCGAGCGTGAGGCGCTGGCTGCGCCGCGCCTGCCCAAATCGGTTGACCCGCTGGCGTCCCTGCCGCCAGCACCCGCTGTGCGCGATGACCCGCCACCCCAGCCTTCGCCACCCGTGCCGGCTCCACCCCCCGCGCCTGCGACTGCGCCTGCACCTGAAACCCTACCGGTGCCCGCAGCCGCCGTGGAGCGCACGGTGCGCACCCTGAACGTGCCGGCCCCTCGGACGGTGCGCACGGAGCGCGAAGCGCTGGCAGCGCCGCGCCTGCCCAAATCGGTCGGCCCGCTGGCGCCCCTGCCGCCTGCCCCCACGGTGCGCGATGACCCGTCGCCTCAGCCCGCGCCACCGGTGCCGGCGCCCGCGCCTGCACCGGCGCCAGCGGCCGCACCCGCGGCGCCCGCAGCCACCCCGCCGTCGCCAAGCCCGACCCCCAGCGCCGTGCCATCGCCGACCCCGTCCATCGCGACGAAGGGTGATCCCGTGCCCACCCCGGTGCCCGGCAGCCGTGCTTCAGCCGGGGCGCCAGAGTTGGGTGCACGGGTGGGGCATGACGTGGCCACACCACCTTCTGCCTCGGCCAGCGCGCCCTTGGCGCCGCTCAACCTCAACCTGCCGCGCAGTGCTGGCCCCATGGCGCAGCGCAGCTCGGCCATGTGGCAGTTGTTGCCGGCGCTGCCTGAAACGAAGTCGAAACTGGAAAAGGCGGTCGACAAAGCGGGTCGCGATGACTGCCGCACCGCGCACAGCGACAAAGGCTTGGTCGGCGCCGTGCCACTGGCCGTGGACAGCGCCCGCAACAAAGGCTGCAAGTGGTGAGGCCGCGTCGCGCTCAGACGTAAGCGATCCAGCGCCCCGCCACCAGCACCGACAGCCACACCAGCACCGACAGAGCGGTGTGCACGCGGGCCAGCAGGTCATCGCGCGCCAAGCCACCGCGCGCATGGAAGGCGGCGGCGTTGCAGCCGGCCAGGGTCAGCAAGCCCATCTTCCAGAGGAAAGCCGGGTTGGCGATCAGGCCCAGCGCCTGGGTGGCGAACATCAACAGCCCGCTGGCCGCAGCGATGGAAAAGCCCAGCACCGCCAGGCTCAGGTTCAGCCGCGCCAAAGCCGCCAAGGGCAGCTCGCGCACGGCTCCCCACAAGCGCAGCTCCAAGCCGAACAGGTTGCCCAGCAACAGGGCGATGCCCAACAGGTGCACCACCTCTAGCGCAGGGTAGGCCCAGGCGCTTTGGATCAGCGCCTGCATGCCATCGCCTCAGGGCTCAATGCATGGCCACCGAGGTTTGCCCCAGGTTGGCATAGCGCTCGATGAAGTCGTCGTAGTCCTCTTCACTGGGCTGGCCTTCGCCGAGGGCGTCAACGCCCTCCTGGAACTGCTGCGCCAGTGCGCCTTCGATGAAGATTTCCTTGCGGGCGAACTTGTCGACGATCTCGAAACCGCCGCGCGAGAGCTGCGGTGCGTCGCTGGCTTCCAAGGTGGGCACCTCGAAGCGCACCACGATGTAGCTGTCAGATTGGTAGAGCAGGTGCATGTCGATCTCCTCTGCCTGAGCTGGGGTGGCGTTCGCCGAACTCAAGCCCCAGTGAAGAACATCTTGACACCATCTGCTGAACAGCAGGGGCGAATGCCGCCTTATCGCGGCTTGGGTGTGGGAGATTGGTCACGCTCGGTGCGCACTTGGGGCAGGGTATCGAGCGAAGGCACAACCCGGGGCGAGAGTTGCAGCTCCCAGCGTTCATCGCCGCGCACCGAATGCACGATGCGTACCGGCAAATGGCCCAAATCGGGATCGAGCCACAGCTCGATCTCGGCCTGCGCAGCGCCCAACTCTTGACGGCGCCACAGCTGGGTGGGCCGTTCGCTGCCGTCGCTCAGGCGCAGGACGGTGTCGGCCACCCAGTCCAAGCGCCACGCTTGGGGGCGGCCGCGCCAGTCGATCACGGTCAGTTCAACCGCGCGGGCCGCAGGCTGGGCTGACAAAGCGGCGCTCAGCTGCAGCATCCAAGTCAGCCGGTCTTGCACGCCGCGTGGCACGGGCAAGGTGCCGCTGGGGCCGCTGACAGTGAGCGCGGCCTGATCGATCGCCAGCTGCAATGCCACGCCGCGTTTGCCGCGCGAGCTGAACTGCTCCGGCGCCAGACCCGCGGGCGACACCGTGCCGGTCGATGTCCAGGTCGGGAGGCTGCGCTGCGTGGTGCGGCGTTCCAGCTGCAACTGGTAGCGCAGGCCATCGCGCTGCCACAGCAGCACCCCATCGCCCACCTCGCCGTCGAAACGCAGCTCATAGGGCCATGAGGCCGAGGGCGCGAACGGCACCGGCAACAGCTCGGCACCGGGGCTGCCGGCTTCGGGCAGGGGAGCGCCGAAGGTGCTGGGGGTGGACGCGGGCGCGGCGGGGGTGTCCACAGCAGTCGGTTGGGCCGCAGCAGGGGGCTCGGCTACCGGCGCGGGGCGTGGGTCTGGTGTCGGCGGCGGCACCGCTTTGGGCGGTGCGGCGCGTTGGGCTGGGGTGCTTGGGGTTCGGGGGGCTGCAGGGGCGGCCGGTGGCGAGGCAGGCGGCACGGTGCGCACCGACAGCGGTGCCGGTGGCGCGTCCAGCCGCAGCACGCGGGTCTCGGTTGGCCAAACGGCCCACACGGTGGCGTGCAGGGCCAGCGACGCCAACAGCCACGCGCCCCAAGCCCGCCATGGCAGCGCAGAATGTGCGGCAAAGGCGTGGGTGTTGGGCTCGATCAGCATGGCGCGCACACCTTATCAAAGCCCTGCAGCGCGCACCGGAGAAGCCCATGGACCGTCGCCACTTGATCAGCCTGCCGCTCTTGCTGTGGCTGGTGGAAGCGCGCGCCTTCAAACTCACCGAGACCGATGCCGCTGGTGGCGTGCGCGCGGCGCTGGAGCGCGGTGCGATGGCGGCCGTCAACCAGCTGGGGCGACAAGGTGGCTTCATGGGCAATCCGCAGGTCAAGATCGAGCTGCCGGGCTTCCTGAAGGACGCCGCCAAGCTGCTCAAGATGTCTGGTCATGGCGCCAAGATCGACAGCCTGGTGCTGGCCATGAACACCGCCGCAGAGCAAGCCGTACCCGTCGCCCGCGACCTGCTGGTGCAGACGGTCAAGCGAATCAGCGTGGAAGATGCGCTGCAACTCGTCAAGGGCCAGGGCGACGACGCCGTGACGCGTTTCTTTGAAACAAAGACCCGTGCGCCGCTGCAAACCCAGTTCCTGCCCATCGTCACCAAAGCCACCGAGAGGCAAAAGCTGGCCGACAAGTACAACGCGGTGGCCAGCAAGGCCGCAGGCTTGGGTCTGGTCAAGGGCGATGACGCCAACATCCAGGCTTACGTCACCCGCAAGGCGCTCGATGGTCTGTATTGGATGATTGGCGAGGAAGAGAAGAAGATCCGCCAAGACCCGGTCGGCACGGGCAGTGCCTTGCTCAAGAAGGTTTTCGGGTGAGGTGTGCGGCGACGCCCCAGCGCCCACCCCTCGCGCGTGATGCACTACCGCGTCAAGCTTCGTTCCGTGCCGGCTTTGGTGCGGTGCCCAACCGATGATGTCCGGGCCTTGTTGACGCCCAACCAGCTGCCACCATGAACGACACCCTCCTCTGGCTTTTGGCCGCAGTGGCCATTGCCGGCCTGCTGTTCCTGCTGCAACGGGCGCGCGCCAAGCCGCCGGCCGATACGTCTGCGCCCACGCCGGCCCCTGCCCCGGTTGAGGCTGAGCCAACGCCTGCGGCAGCCCCTGAGGCCCCGCCTGCAGCGCCCGCTCCAGCGCCGGCCGAGCCGCCCGATGCGCAAGCGCAAGCGGAGGCCGAGCGCTTGGCCGACGAAGCGGCGATGGCGGCCGTTCAGGCGCAGGTGGAGCGCGAACTCGCCGAACGTGCGGCAGCCGCTGAGGCCCAGCGCCAAGCGGAAGCAGAAGCTGCCCGAGAGGCCGCCGCGCAAGCCGCTGCCGCGCAAGCCCAGCGTTTGGCCGAAGAGGCCGCCGCCGCTGAAGCCGCCCGCGTGGCTGCTGAGCAAGCGACTGCCGCTGAAGCCGCCCGCGTGGCTGCTGAGCAAGCGGCTGCTGCTGAGGCTGCCCGCGTGGCTGCTGAGCAAGCCGCGGCCGCTGAGGCCGCCCGCGTGGCTGCTGAGCAAGCGGCTGCCGCTGAAGCCGCCCGCGTGGCCGCTGAGCAAGCCGCTGCTGCTGAGGCCGCCCGCGTGGCTGCCGAACAAGCCGCCGCAGCAGCCCGCACCCGGCCGCTTGCGCCTCAGGAAACCATCGTCATGGTGGTGGATG
>CAZAIR010000002.1:0-9503 GCA_964485225.1 uncultured Burkholderiaceae bacterium | reverse complement strand
GCAGCCCGCACCCGGCCGCTTGCGCCTCAGGAAACCATCGTCATGGTGGTGGATGACTCCAAGATCGTGCGGGTCAAGACCAGCCGCGTACTCAGCCCCCAGGGCTACCGCGTGGTGCTGGCCGAGTCGGCCGAGGAGGCGATCGAGAAGATCGCCGCTGAGGCCCCGCATGTGCTCATCACCGATGTGGAAATGCCCGGCATGGACGGTTTTGGCCTCACGCGCCATGTGCGTGCCACGCCGGCCATTGCACACCTGCCGGTGATCATGATCACCTCATCAGACGACAAGCAGGAGGCGGCTGTCGCAGCCGGCGTCACCACTTTGCTGGGCAAGCCTTACCCCGAGGACCGCCTCATCGCCTGTATCGAAGAGGCCCGCTTGGCGGTGCAGGTGCCCGACAAGGGCTGACCGCGCACCGGCGTGGCTTTGTCGCCAAAGCGGCGGCGCCATGCCGAACTGCGACATGGGGCTCGCTGGCGCGCGTGCGGCTCGCTAGCCTGCGGCGCGCCGTTGTTGGCTTGCCCTGCCCTGTGTCGTTGTCATGTCCTTTTTGCGCCTTGAACGCTTTGGTGTCCGCGGTATGCCGTGGGCGGCTGTGTTGCTGACTGCTGTGCTGGCTGCGTGTGGCGGCGGCGGGGGCTCGACCGCGCCAGCAGCCGCGGCACCAGCGGCGCCGCCTGCACCTCCTGCACCCCCTGCACCGCCGGTGAGCCCAGCCGCCTGCACCTTGCCGCCCGGCGTGGACCTGGGCCGGGTGGGCAGCGCCACCCCCAAGCCAAGCACCACCACGCCGGGTCTGGTGTTGATGGGGGGTGGCGTGGACGTGGACGAAGCCATGCGCTGGCTCATCGCCCGTGCGGGTGGGGGCGACATGGTGGTGCTGCGCAGCACCGGCGGCGCGGGCTACAACAACTACCTGTCCGGGCTGGGTGGGCTCAATTCGGTGCAGACCTTGCTGGTCGACACCGCCGCCGAGGGCAACGACGCTTGCGTGGCGCAAACCATCCGCGAAGCCGGCGCTCTGTTCATCGCTGGCGGTAACCAGGCCGACTATGTGCGCTACTTCAAAGGTGCGGCCGTGGGCGGTGCCATCAACCACCTGCTGACCGTGAAGCGCGCCCCGGTGGGCGGCACCAGCGCGGGCATGGCCATCCTGGGTCAGCTCTACCACCCCGGCGGCGCGCCGGAGGATGCCAGCGGCCTGCTTGACCCTTCGCGCACCGAGGTCGGCCAGAACTTCCTCAACGCCGCCTGGCTGCGCAACACCATCACCGAACCGCATTTCACGGCCGGGACCACCGGTGCCGTGGGCACCGTGGCCAACCCCAAGCGCCCGGGCCGTGTCACGGCGTTCCTGGCGCAGATGCTGCTCAGCCAAGGCGTGACCTGGCCCGAGGCCCGCGCTATCGCGGTGGACGACGACACCGCCGTGGCCATTGCCGACAGCGGCGTGGCCCAGGTGTTCACCTTCCCGGGGCGCAGCGGCAACGCCTTGTTCATCCGCCCGACCGCGGCACCCGAGCGACTGGTGGCTGGCAGCCCCCTGACCTGGAACGCGGCCGGTCTGGCCCTGAGCGTCAGCGAGGTGCCGGGCACCCCCAGCGGTACCAACACCTTCGACCTCAGCGCGTGGCGCAGCACGGGCGGCACACCGCGCCACTGGTGGGTTGTTGACGGCGTGCTGACCCGGCAGTGAGGGGGTGCGTTCGACGCATACCAAAACAAGACCAGTTGAGGGCGGCCAACCGAATGCAACCGATGGATGCGGTTTTTTACCTCGCCAATGGCGCACACTTCGGCGGCGCGTCATAGGTAAATGGTGCTGAGGCATCGGTCGGTAGAAAAAATACCAATCAAATACCATTGCGGCGCACAGCAGTCCGTCCTCCGTTCGGCCCCCATCCACTTGGAGCTTGCGCCCGTGAACACCCTCCGCCCCCTGACCCCTCCGCCCCCGCCGGTTTCGCGCCGCGCGTTCCGCCGCGCAGCCCATGCGCTGGCCGTGCTGACCTTGGCCACCAGCGCCATCGCCCAGACCTACCCCGCCTGGGCCCCTGACACGTACTACGTGGCGGGCACCGTGGTGCAGTACCAAGGCAAGCTTTACCGCGCCTTGGTCAGCCAAACCAACTGGGTGGGCACGGGCTGGAACCCCACCGTGTCGGCCCTGTGGGCCGCCGTGGAAGGGGCTGCACCGGCGCCCAGCCCGGCGCCTGCACCGACACCCGCTCCCACGCCGGCCCCCACTCCCGCCCCGGCACCGCCCGCCAGCGCCGGCAGTTGGAGCGCCAGCGTGGCCTACACCCAAGGCCAAACCGCCACCCGCAACGGCCAGACCTACCGCGCCAACTGGTGGACACAAGGCAACGACCCGGCCCTGAACAACGGGCCCACCGGCAGCGGCCAGCCCTGGACCCTGGTGGGCGCCGCACCCGCGCCCTCGCCGTCACCGGCACCGTCCCCTTCTCCAGCACCATCGCCGTCGCCGTCACCAGCCCCGTCGCCCTCGCCCGCGCCACCACCTGCGCCGGGCCTGACCGACCCGGCCGCCCGTTCGGCCTCGCAGGCCGGCCGCGCCTACACGGTGTACTACCCCTCGTGGAGCGACAACTGGTTCGATGCCACCGGCAAGACGATGAACCAGGTGTTCCAGGCCAGCCAGCTGGCGCGCATCCCGGCCAACTACACGCACGTGGTGGTGGCCTTCGCGCAGCCAGACTTCCGCTGGAACGGCATGGCGGCCAACAACTGGTCGGGCACGGGCATCAACTTCAACGGCCGGCCGTCGGACATCAAGGCCGCCATCGACGTGCTGCGCGCCCGCAACATCAAGGTCATCCTGGCTGTGGGCGGCGCCACGTACAACAACTGGAGCCAGCTGGCGGCTGAAGGGCACGCGGGCGGCGGCGCCACCATCAATGCGCTGACGCAAATCATGGTCGACCTGGGCTTTGACGGCTTGGATGTGGACTACGAGATCGAGGGCCTGGACGGCTACGCCGGCGCCGTGAAAGCCATGCGCAAAGCGGTGGACGCTGCGGGTGGCGGCCGCATCTTGAGCGTGGCGGGCTGGTCCACCGGTGCCGACTGCACCGCCAATACCGCCAACCATCCGCAGTGCGCCGGCGTGGGCGTCAGCTATTGGGGCGGCAAGGCTGGGTTGGAGCGGCAGTTGGTTCACAGCTACCCGGCGTTGGCCAATGCCTTTCAGCTCGTGAACATCATGAGTTACGACGCGCGCTACGAGAACTACGACGGCGTGACCGCCTGGAAGCAGTACCGGCAGCTGTTCCCCAGCAGCACCATCGTGTCAATCGGCTTCGAGACCGCGCCCGAGGGCTGGGCCGGTGGGCAGCTGGTGGTGAACAACGCCGACGCGCAGTGCACCGGTTCGGTGAACCTGAAGAACAGCTACGGCGTCACCATCAATCAGGCCTACTCGGTGGAGCGCTACCTGGGCGCTGTCATCACCAGCACCTTGCCCAACCGCAACCCGCGCGATGGCGCCATGCTGTGGCAGGCGCTGAAAACCGCCAGTGGCGCCTGCGGCAGCGCCGCACTGGCATCGCCAGGCACCATCGGGAAGAAGGTCTCGACCATGACCGGCCTGCCTGATGACCCGGCGCTCCAAAGCGCCCCCTGGCGCTGACGGTGAACGGGGCGCCAGGCCGTGGCGCCCTGGGCCAGCGTGCGCGGGCCCGTGACAATCGCGACATGAACCCGATTGCTTACACCCGCGCCGCCAACCTGCCCCACCTGATGCAACAGCGCATCCTCGTGCTCGATGGGGCCATGGGCACCATGATCCAGCGCTACAAGCTCAGCGAAGCCGACTTCCGCGGCACGCGCTTTGCCGATCACGGCAAAGACCTTAAGGGCAACAACGACCTGCTGCAGCTGACGCGGCCCGATGTGATCCGCGAGATCCACGAGCAGTACTTGGCTGCCGGTGCTGACCTGATCGAAACCAACACCTTTGGCGCCACTTCGGTTGCACAGGAGGACTACGACCTGGCCGGTTTGGCCTACGAGTTGAACGTGGAAGCCGCCAAGCTGGCCCGCGCCGCGTGCGACAAGTATTCGACGCCTGACAAGCCCCGCTTCGCCGCCGGCGCACTGGGCCCCACGCCCAAAACCGCCAGCATCAGCCCCGATGTAAACGACCCCGGCGCCCGCAACGTCGATTTCGAAACCTTGCGCGCCGCGTATTACGAGCAAGCCCAAGGCTTGCTGGACGGCGGCTGCGACCTGTTCTTGGTCGAGACCATCTTTGACACCCTGAACGCCAAGGCCGCGCTGTTTGCGCTGGACGAGCTGATGGAAGCCACGGGCGAGCGCCTGCCGGTGATCATCTCCGGCACCGTCACCGACGCTTCGGGCCGCATCCTCAGCGGCCAAACGGTGACGGCTTTCTGGCACTCGGTGCGCCACGCGCACCCCATCGCCGTGGGCCTGAACTGCGCGCTGGGTGCCAGCCTGATGCGGCCCTACCTGGAAGAGTTGGCCAGCGCCGCCGCCGACACGCCCATCAGCTGCTACCCCAACGCCGGCCTGCCCAACCCGATGAGCGACACCGGCTTTGACGAAACGCCCGATATCACCGGCCGCTTGGTGGGTGAGTTCGCGGCACGCGGGCTGCTCAACATCGCTGGTGGCTGCTGCGGCACCACGCCGGCCCATGTGGCCGAGATCGCCAAACAGGTGAGTGCCTACCAGCCGCGGCCCAACGCCTTGTTCACCCGCTGGACTGACAGCGCCGCCTGAACTGGGCGGCGCGGCGGTCTCAGACCGCCAGCCGCATCAGCTTGTCGATGGACAAGCGCAGGCGCAGCTCGTGCGGCGCCAAGCTTTGCGTGATGGCCTGGGTGGCCAGCCGGGTGTCACGCGGCACCGGCTCGGTCAGCGGGTTGCCGCTTTTGCCGATCACGGCTGCCACCAAGGGCTCGGTGGCGCTGGCGCCGCGCTTGAGCACCACGGCCTCTTCGCCATTGGCCAAGCGCACCAAGCTGCCCGGCGGGTACAGGCCCACGGCCTTGATGAGGGCGGCGCCCGCTTCGTCTTGCTGCTTGGCTTCGTCGAGGAACACCGCACGCGAGGCCTGTGCGCCAGCCTGGGCCTTGCGCGAGGTGCGCGGTGACAAACGCGCCGCGAACACATCGATGCGGCCCAGCAAGCGCGCCAGCCGCTCGGCCGGGGCGCGCTGGCTCAGCGTGCCGGGGCCGGTGTCGTGGTGCAGACGCACAGCGTCCAGCCACAGCCGGTTGCTCACGCCGAAGGATTGCAACAAGGTGGCCGCCCGGTCGCCATGGCCGGCCAGAAGGCGGCGCTGATCGGCTGTGAGCCCCTCGCGCTGCTGCGCCAGGCGGTCTTGCAGCAGGCCCAGTGACAGGTTCATCGACAGCGCGGCAGCGCCCAGTGCTTCCGTCTCGGCAGCCGGCCAGTCCAGGCGCTCGGCGGTGAGCTGGCACAGCGCCATGCACAACAGCGCATGGCGCGCGGTGTACTGGCTGACCTCTTGGCTGGCGTCGTGCACCAAGATCAACAGCGCTTGGTCGGGGGCTTTGGCCAGTCGCTCGCTGGCCTCCCGCCGCAGTGGCTCGAAGCGCTCCAGGAAGCTTTCGGGCCGCGGATCTTTGAGCAAGTTGTGCAGGCGCAGTTGCAGGTCGGCCCAGAGTGCCGCCTCGCTCAGCGCCACCGGGCTGCGCGGTGCCGCGTTGCGGTCGAACTCGGGCTTGACGCGGGCGATCTCATTCAGCGAGGCCCCTTGGTGCATCAAGGTGTTGGCGCGCGCCGTCATTTCGCGGCGGTAGGCCTCGGTCTCGTAGGCCTGGGTGAAGGCCCCGCGCTGCAGCAGCTCGCGCACCGGTTCGGTGTTGGGTAGCACCGAACCGCTGGCAAACAGCAGCGTGCCATCAGCGTCGCGCAGCGAAAACGTCAGGCGCTGGCCGGGCCTGAGGGCGTTGGGGGGAAGGCGTATGAGTTCCACGTTGGAATTGTCGGCAGATGGAAGGGCCCCTGGAGGGGGGCATTCCTAGAATCCACCCTGTTTTCCCGGCTTACTTCTCGGCCGGGTGTTTCTGATTGCCCATCCATGACCGCCATCGCCGTGACGCCGCCGCCCCTCAAGCTCTCTGGCCTAGAGCCCATGACCGTCGGCCCCGGCAGCCTGTTTGTGAACGTGGGTGAGCGCACCAACGTCACCGGCTCCAAGGCGTTTGCCCGGCTGATCCTGGGCGGCCAATACGAAGAAGCGCTGGCCGTGGCCCGCCAGCAGGTGGAGAACGGCGCCCAGGTGATCGACGTCAACATGGACGAGGCCATGCTGGACAGCCAGGCCGCCATGGTGCGCTTCCTGAACCTGATGGCCAGCGAGCCCGATGTGGCCCGCATCCCGGTGATGGTGGACAGCAGCAAGTGGAGCGTGATCGAGGCCGGCCTGCGCTGCTTGCAGGGCAAGGGCATCGTCAACTCCATCAGCATGAAAGAGGGCGAGGCCGAGTTTTTGCGCCAGGCCAAGCTGGTCAAGCGCTACGGTGCCGCTGCCGTGGTGATGGCGTTTGACGAACAAGGCCAGGCCGACACCCTGCAACGCCGCATCGATATCTGCCAGCGCGCCTACCAGCTGCTGGTGGGCATTGGCTTCCCGGCCGAAGACATCATCTTTGACCCCAACATCTTTGCCATTGCCACCGGCATTGAAGAGCACGCCAATTACGCGGTGGACTTCATCGAGGCCACGCGTTGGATCAAGGCCAACCTGCCCGGCGCCAAGGTTTCGGGCGGCGTCAGCAACGTGTCGTTCAGCTTCCGCGGCAACGAGCCGGTACGCGAGGCCATCCACACCGTGTTCCTGTACCACGCCGTCAAGGCGGGCATGGACATGGGCATCGTCAATGCTGGCCAGATGGGTGTGTACGACGAGATCCCGGCCGACCTGCGTGAACGTGTGGAAGACGTGGTGCTGAACCGCCGCGCCGACGCCACTGAGCGCCTGTTGGAAGTGGCCGATGCCGTGAAGGGCGCCGTCAAGGACGACAGCCTGCGGCTGGCCTGGCGCGCCGGCAACGTGACCGAGCGCCTGCAGCACGCGCTGGTCGCCGGCATCACCGACTTCATCACCCAAGACACCGAAGAAGCCTGGCAGGCCATCAAGGCCACCGGCGGGCGGCCGCTGCACGTCATCGAAGGCCCCTTGATGGCCGGCATGAACGTGGTGGGCGACCTCTTCGGCGCCGGCAAGATGTTCCTGCCCCAGGTGGTGAAAAGCGCGCGCGTGATGAAGCAGGCCGTGGCCCACCTCATCCCCTACATCGAAGAAGAGAAGAAGCAGTTGCAGGCCTCGGGTGCCGACGTGCGCGCCAAGGGCAAGATCGTCATCGCCACCGTCAAGGGCGACGTGCACGACATCGGCAAGAACATCGTCACCGTGGTCTTGCAGTGCAACAACTACGAGGTCGTGAACATGGGTGTGATGGTGCCCGCGCACGAGATCTTGGCGCGCGCCAAGGCCGAAGGCGCCGACATCATTGGCCTCAGCGGCCTGATCACGCCCAGCCTCGAAGAGATGCAGCACGTGGCCGCCGAGATGCAGGCCGACCCGCACTTCCGCGACGCCGGCATGCCGCTGCTCATTGGCGGCGCCACCACCAGCCGCGTGCACACCGCGGTCAAGATCGCACCGCACTACAGCGGCCCGGTGGTCTACGTGCCCGATGCCTCGCGCTCGGTCAGCGTGTGCAGCGAGCTGCTGAGCCCTGAGCGGCGCGGCGCCTACCTGGCCGAAATCCAGGCCGATTACCAAAAGGTGCGCACGCTACACGCCAGCAAAAAGGCAGTCCCGTTTGTGTCATTGGCCCAGGCCCGCGCGAACAAAGCGCCGCTGGACCTGAGCCGCGTGCCGCCCGCCCCCCGAGTGCTGGGCCGCCGCGTGCTCGAAGGCATCGAACCCGCCGCCTTGGTGCCCTACATCGACTGGGGTCCCTTCTTTCAAACCTGGGACCTGGCCGGCCCCTACCCCGCCATCCTGGATGACGAAGTGGTGGGCGAACAAGCCCGCAAGGTGCTGGCCGATGCCCAGGCCATGCTCAAAAAGCTGGTCGACGGACGCTGGCTCAAGTGCAGTGCTGTGTTCGGCCTCTACCCTGCTGCCCGCACGGGTGATGACGACATCACCCTGTTTGCCGACGCCGCCCGCACGGAAGCGCTGCTGAGCTGGCGCGGCCTGCGCATGCAGACCGAGCGCCCGGTGGTGGATGGTGTGAAGCGTCCCAACCGCTGCCTGTCCGACTTTGTGGCCCCGGCCGACAGCGGCGTGCCCGACCACGTGGGTGTGTTCGCCGTCACCTCCGGCCTGGGCGCCGAAACCCGCGCCGCCGCCTTCGAAGCCGCCCACGACGACTACAGCGCCATCATGCTCAAGGCCCTGGCCGACCGCTTGGCCGAGGCCTGCGCCGAGTGGCTGCACCAGCGCGTGCGCACCGAGTTCTGGGGCTACGCCGAAGGCGAAGCCCTGGGCAACGAAGCCCTGATCGCCGAGCAGTACCAAGGCATCCGCCCCGCCCCCGGCTACCCCGCTTGCCCCGACCACCTCGTCAAGCGCGAGCTGTTCCAACTGCTGGGCGCCGCCGACATCGGCATGGGCCTGACCGAGTCGATGGCGATGACCCCGGCCGCCAGCGTGAGCGGCTTCTACCTGGGCCACCCGGACGCGGCTTACTTCAACGTGGGGCCGATCGGCGACGACCAGCTGCGCGACTGGGCGGCACGCTGTGGGCTGGAAGAAGCCGCGGCGCGGCGGGCTTTGGCGCCGTTGTTGGGCTGAGTGAGCGGCTGAAGCTTTCACGGCAGACGACCCGGTACCCGGTCCAACCGGGCGGCTCACTCAATGCAAAGTGACAGGCCGGCCTTCGTCGTCCAACAACGTTGCCAGGATGCGCTGCGTGAACAGCGCCACCTTGCTGGTGTCCTGGCCCATGCCGTCAAGCACCTCATGCAGCGCGCTGGCGCCTGGCAAACCCGCCCACTGGGCGATTTGCTGGGGGCTGGCACTGAGGTAAGCCATGTCCCAGTCAGCAAACACCGCGGCGGGCACTTCGCCCTCCTGCAGCACGCTGACGGCTTCGTGGCGCACATCCCGGGTGATCTTGGCCATCAGGCTTCTCAGCACGGCGGCATCGCCTTCAAGCACCTGCAGAAACACCCCGTTGATGTAAACCAGGGCGCCGGTGATGCCCTTTTCGGCATTGGCTTGGCGCGCCAGGGTCAGCAGGCTCTCCAGGTCCTCCGCTTGCATGGGCGTGGTGGCATCTGAGGAGTAGACGAGCTGGTAGGGCATCGGGTGATAGTAGGGCTTTGGGAGGGTGGCAGGGCAGGCGATGGACGGTGGCAACTGGAAGGAAATGTTCAACGCCGCGGTGGCGGGTGAACTGTGGCTCGTGGAGTTCCATGTCAAGTCCGGGGTGGACGTGAACTACGCGCATCCCGAGTTTTTGTCCACGCCC
>CAZAIR010000001.1:0-33719 GCA_964485225.1 uncultured Burkholderiaceae bacterium | reverse complement strand
CGGGCCGTCCAACTGCTGGCGCCTGCGGCTCTAGGCGCGTGGGCGGGCCTTCAGCCGCCCGCGCGCTTGGGCTTCCAGCCCTCGGGCCGCGCCGCCAACCAGGCCAGCACCTTCTCGACGTGGTCGCCCTGCACCTCGATGCAGCCGTCCTTCACCGTGCCGCCACTGCCGCAAGCGGCCTTGAGCTGCTTTCCCAAGGCCTCGAGGGCGTCGGGCGCCAGGGGTAGGCCTTTGACCACGGTGACGCCCTTGCCCTTGCGGCCCTTGGTGTCGAGGCTGACACGCACCTTGCCGTCGCCCACAGGCTGGGCGTTGGCCTTGCAGCGGCAGTCGGCCACGGCGCGGCCGCAACCCGGGCAGATGCGGCCGGCGTCCGTGCTGTAAACCAGCCGCGTGTTCATCGCGAGGCTGCGGCTTAAACGCGCGCCGCCAGTTGCGCAGCGATGCCGGTGTAGCCACCCGGCGTCAGCGCCAGCAGGCGCTGCTTCTCGGCCTCGGGCAGGGCCAAGCTTTGGATGAACGCTTGCATCAGCTGCTGCGTGATGACCTTGCCGCGGGTGAAGGCCTTGAGTTGCTCGTAGGGCTCGGGCAGGCCGAAGCGGCGCATCACCGTTTGCACAGGTTCGGCCAGCACTTCCCAAGCCGCGTCCAAGTCGGCCGCCAGGTTGGCCGGGTGGGCTTCGAGCTTGCCCAAGCCCTTGGCCAAGCTGTCGTAGCCCAGCAAGGTGTAGCCCAGGGCCACGCCCATGTTGCGCAGCACGGTGGAGTCGGTCAGGTCACGCTGCCAGCGGCTGATGGGCAGCTTCTGGCTGAGGTGCGTGAGCAGCGCGTTGGCCAGACCGAAGTTGCCCTCGGCGTTCTCGAAGTCGATCGGGTTGACCTTGTGCGGCATGGTGGACGAGCCGACCTCGCCCTCCTTCGTGGCCTGCTTGAAGTAGCCAACCGAGATGTAGCCCCAGATGTCGCGGCACAGGTCGATCAAGATGGTGTTGACGCGAGCAAAGGCATCGAACAACTCGGCCATGTAGTCGTGCGGCTCGATCTGGATCGTGTACGGGTTGAAGGTCAAGCCCAGGTCCTGCTCGATCACGCGGCGGCTGAAAGCCTCCCAGTCGAGGTCGGGATAGGCGCTGAGGTGGGCGTTGTAGTTGCCCACCGCGCCATTCATCTTGGCCAGCAGCGCCACCTGCGCGATCACCGCACGGCCGCGATGAAGGCGCGCCACCACGTTGGCCAGCTCTTTGCCCACCGTGGTGGGGCTGGCGGTTTGGCCGTGGGTGCGGCTGAGCATGGGCACCTCGGCCAGCGCATGCGACATGGCCGTGAGCTTGGCCAAGATGCCGTCCAGCGCCGGCAGCATCACCTGCTGGCGGGCTGCCTTGAGCATCAGCCCGTGGCTGGTGTTGTTGATGTCCTCGCTGGTGCACGCAAAGTGCACGAACTCACCGCGCGCCGCCAGTTCAGGGAAAGGGCTGGCGGCGAACTGTTGCTTGATCCAATATTCGACCGCCTTCACGTCGTGGTTCGTGCGGCGCTCGATGTCTTTGATGGCCTGGGCGTCGGCGGCGGCGAAGTCAGCCACGCGCTGGTGCAACCACTCGCGCGCCGGCGCGCTCACCGGCGGGAACTCGGCCAAACCGGCATCGCCCAGGGCCAAGAACCAAGCCACCTCCACCTGCACACGGCGGTGGATCAAACCGAACTCCGACAGCAGGCTGCGCAAGCCGCCCATGCGGCTGCTGTAGCGGCCATCCAAAGGGCTCAGGGCGGAGAGTGCAGACAGTTCCATGGCGGCAAAGGGCGTGGCGGTGCCCGGTAGGTCACAAAGGGGCGGAATTCTACGGAGCCGCCCCTATATGACCTACCGAGGCCGCTCAGCGCTGGCCGGTCTCGAACAGGCGGATGCGCTCGCTGTCGGCTGGGTGCGAGGCCAAGCCCATCATCCGGTCGTCGCCTTTGCGCTCCGGCAGCTCGCGCTGCATGCGCTGGAAGAACACCACCATCGAGCGCGGATCGATGCCCGCTTCGCGCATGACGCGCAGCGCCTCGTCGTCCGCCTCGCGCTCGGCTTCACGGCTGTAACCAGCCTGCGCCAACCAAGTGGGGATGGTGGCCAACACGGTCGAGTAGTCGCCGATCCACAGGCCGATCAGGGCGCCAGTGGCACCGGTACGGAACACCATCTTCAAACCGTGCTGGTGGCGCACGTGACCCAGCTCATGGGCCACCACACCCAGCAAGGCGGGCGACACCGACTCACCCGGCTCACGCAGCATCTTCACCAAGGCATCGGTGATGACGATGTCGCCGCCAGGCAGCGCAAAAGCATTCGGCCCCAAGGCCTTGCCGCCATCGCGGAAGTGAATGCGGTAGCGGGGAGTCCCCTCGGGATAGGCGGCACCGGCCATGCGCGCCACGCGGGCGCGAATCCGCGCCTGCTCTTCAGGTGCCAGTTGGCTGGGCTCCAGCCACAGTCGCTCGACCTCGCTCAGCGCGTGCTCGCCAATGCGGCGCTCTAGCGCCTCAGGCACCAAGGCGGTGGCGGCCTCGGCCCCCCAGGGCAGCACCCAGCGCCACATCACCACCGCCGTCAGCAACAGCAAAACGCCACTGATCAACGTCATGCGCCAACTGGCGGCCCAGCGCACTGCCATCGGCTCGCCCAAACCATGGGCCAGGGCCCAAGCGTCCCAAGCCTGTGCATTGGGCAGATCAACGGTGCCGCCGTCAGGCAGCACGATCTGACGGCGGCCGTGGCGCGTGCGCTCGGGCCACTGCACTTGAGCCGCTGGGTAGACCCGCGCCAGCTCGCCCTCGGCCTCTGGCTGCAGGTGCAACTGCCCGTCGGGCAAACGGTCCAGCCGGCACGGACGCGGCTGGGGGCTGCGTCCGTCGAACCAGCGGGCTTGCAAGGGCTCCATCAGGCGCTCATCCAAGCCTCAAAGGCCCACGTCGAAACCGAAGAAATCGCCAGCCATTTCACCGACTGCGTTGTCGCGCGCGCCCACGGCCTCGCCCAACCAGTTCGCCACGTCACCATGCACTGCCAGTTCGATGGCGTGCAACTTCATGCGCGTGGTGGCCACCACGGCAAACGGCCGGTACAGGCCCAGCGTCAGCACGATCAGCACCCAGTTCTTCAGCGTCAACAGACCCAAGCTGCGGGCCGACAGCCGGCTGCGCATGACCAAGTTCTGCGTGCGCGTGTTCGACCACAACAGGTCTTGGAAGCGCGCCGCGAAATAGGGGCCCCATACAAAGAGCAGCACCGCGTAGAAACCGACCACCGCCAACACCGCACCCACAGCAGCGGCCGAGCGCCCGCCACTGAACATGCCCACCGCACCCGCCACGGCCGCACCGATAACCAAAGCCAACATGGCCAGCAGTGTCAAGCCCAGCGCCTTCAGGCCAATCATCAGCACCGCGCCCACGCCCATGTCCAGCGAGGCTTGCTGGTTGGCCAAGCGGTAGCCGTTGTGCTGGTAGCGCTTGAGCCACACCCAGGTCACGGCCATCGCCACAACGATGCCGAGGTAGAACACGGTCACGAAGGTCACGATGCCAGCGCCCAAGCCTTGGCCGCCGCGCTTGATGTCCATTTGCGGGAACACCAGCGCCATCACCACGCCCAGCAAGACCACGAAGCCGAACCAGGGCAAGAACACCTTGTAAGCACCCCCCAGGCTGCCCGTGAAATCGAAGCGCAGGCCACGCCAGCTGGTGTTGCGCATGCGAAAGATCAGGCTGCTGCGCCACAGCGCCGGCCATACGGCCATCAGCAGCAAAGCGATCACCACCCCCACCACCGGGGCGGTGTGGCTGGCGAAAAAGTAAATCAAGGCCATGCCCATCACCAGCAGGTGGCCGCGGAACATCTTCCAGGGGTCACCGTGGAAAGCCAGTGCTTGGTCATCCACCAGCGTGTTGGCGTAGAAGTAGCGCAAGCGCCGCGCCTTGGCAAAGGGCAGGTACAGCCCCAGCGTGACGATGGTCAACAGCAGGTTGACGATCCAAATGCGGAAGTACTCACTGCCGCTGGCAGTGAACGAGAGCGGCAGTTCGCGGCGCGAGGCCGCTTGAGCGGTGCTGGTGAAATCTGACATGGTCCCTGGTTGATTTGTTTTTGACGAAGCGGCGGATTCTGCCGTTGTCAAGCCCTCGTCAAGCAGCCCTCGAACAAGTGGTTGTTCTAGGGGAATCGACCCAAAAACCGCTGCCTAGAATGGCCGCGAGACCCCTCCCCGGGGGGTGATGAGGGATCGAACAAGATGGCCGCCATGAAGCTCATCGGCTCCACCACCAGCCCGTTCGTGCGCAAAGTGCGGATCGTGCTGGCCGAGAAAAAGCTCGATTTCCATTTCGTGCTGGAGGACGTCTGGGCCCACGACAACATCCTGCGGATGAACCCGCTGGGCAAAGTGCCTTGCCTGGTGATGGAAGGACAAGACTCAATCACCGGCGCGATGTTCGACTCGCGCGTGATCGTCGAGTACCTGGACACCCTGTCGCCGGTGGGCAAGCTGATCCCCGACAAAGGCCGCGAACGCGCTGAGGTGCGCACCTGGGAAGCCCTGGCCGATGGCATCCTGGACGCCGCTGTGCTGCAGCGGCTCGAAGGCACTTGGCCGCACCGCACAGCCGAGCAGCGATCGAAGGCTTGGATGGCACGCCAAAACGGCAAGGTGAAGGCGGGCTTGGCAGCCATGGCCGCCGCTTTGGGGGACAAGACCTGGGCCTCGGGCCAACACTTTTCACTGGCCGACATCGCGGTGGGCTGCTGCCTGGATTGGCTGCGCTTCCGTTTCCCAGACTTGGCTTGGGCCGACGAGCATCCAAACCTCGCTCGCCACCTCGACAAGCTGAACCAGCGCCAAAGCTTCGCTGAAACCCTGCCGCGCTGAGGGCGCCAACGCGCCGAACCGCGTTAGGCGGCCTGCAGCATCCGCTGCTGCTGTTGCAGCACGCGAAGCAGTTGCGCCACCCGGCGCTCCACGTCCTCAACCGCCATTTGCCATGCCGCGCCCACTTCGCGGGGCAACCAGCCGTGCGCCAAGAGGCTCAACAAGGCCTGCTGTGCCCGGCTCAGCCAAGGCCCAACCGCTTGGGCATCGATGGCCAGCTCGCGCCGTGCGGCAGCCGCCACGGCCAAGCGCGGCGTGCCCAACTGGGCCAACAACTCGCGCGATTGCGCGGGGGTGAGCGAGGCGCGGCCTTGTCGCAAAGCTGCCAAAGCGTGGCCGAGATTGCTGCGCGGGCCGGTTTCAGCCAAGTACCCTAGGGCACCGTGCCACAGGGCTTGGAGCAGGAGAGGATCTTCGTTGCTGGCCACCAGCACCAAGGTGGGCACACGCAGGCCTCGGCGCGCGAGTGCTTGCAACAAGCGGTCTGCGGTGTGATCGCCCAAGCGCAGATCGGTCACCAAGGCGTCGGGTTGCAGCAGCGGCAGGCGCTCCAGGGCCTCGTGCCACTGCGTAGCGCCCCCTGCCAACTCCCAGTCTGGCAAGGCCAAAACCTGGTCTTTGGTGCGCTGCAAGGCAGCGTCGGTGGAGCGGAGCAGAAAAGCGGCGTACATGGCGACCTGAACAACAAGGCACGATTGTGCGCAGCCAGGGGGCTTGCCGTCTCCCCGGGTTCACGGGGTGCTGCGGGCTAAAACGCTCACGTTGCGATGCCTTGCTGCAAGCCGGGAATGGCGCCCTGGGGCGAAAAACTGTCGGCACTTGCCAGGTGCCAATACGCTTGGTAGACGGGGTGGGGCATGTGATCCCCGAGCAAAGCCCCCCCCTGGACGAAGGGCAGCAAGTTCGCTAGCAGGCGCACCTCCTCGCTGTTGGTGCGACGCACGATGTGCGAGGCGGTGATCTCGCCTGGGTGGTTCACGCCAGCAGCCTGCACCAACTCCTTCAACGCATGCAAGGTCAGCGCATGGAAGCGCTGCACCCGTTCGGCCTTGTCACCCACCACCAGTGCACGCTGGCGGACGGGATCTTGGGTGGTGACGCCGGTCGGGCAGTGGCCGGTATGACAGGTTTGCGCCTGGATGCAACCCAGCGCAAACATGAAAGCGCGAGCCGCGTTGCACCAGTCAGCCCCCAAGGCCATCAGGCGGGCGATATCGAAGGCGGAGGTGACCTTGCCTGCGCAGCCGATGGCGATCTTGTGGCGCAGGTTGAGGCCCACCAAGGTGTTGTGCACCAGGAGTAGGCCTTCTTGCAGCGGCGTACCGACGTGGTCGGTGAACTCCAGCGGCGCGGCCCCGGTGCCGCCCTCAGCGCCATCAACCACGATGAAATCGGGCGTGATGCCCGTGGCCACCATGGCTTTGCAAATGGCGAACCACTCCCAGGGGTGACCGATGCACAGCTTGAAGCCAACCGGCTTGTCGCCGCTCAAATCCCGCAAGCGCTGCACGAACTGCAGCAGTTCAATGGGCGTAGAGAAGGCGCTGTGGGCGGCAGGGCTGATGCAGTCTTCGCCCACCTGCACACCGCGGGCTGCAGCGATCTCCGGGGTGACCTTGGCCCCAGGCAGCACCCCGCCGTGGCCCGGCTTGGCGCCCTGGCTGAGCTTGATCTCAATCAGCTTGACCTGGGCCTCTCGCGCGTTGCTGGCAAACATCTCGGCGTTGAAGCTGCCGTCGCTGTGGCGGCAGCCGAAGTAGCCAGAGCCGATCTCCCAGATCAGGTCGCCGCCGTGAAGGCGGTGGTGCTCGCTGATCGAGCCTTCACCGGTGTCGTGCGCAAAGCCACCGTTCTTGGCGCCCAGGTTCAGTGCCTTGATGGCGTTGGCCGACAGCGAACCAAAACTCATGGCGGAGATGTTGAACACGCTGGCCGAGTAAGGCTGCGCGCGCTCTTGCCCGATCGTGATGCGGAAATCGTGCGAGGGCAATTTCGTGGGCACCATCGAGTGGTTGATCCACTCGTAGCCACCCGCACCCACATCCAACTGCGTGCCGAAGGGGCGCTTGTCCGGATCGCCTTTGGCACGTTGGTACACCAGCGAGCGCTGCTGGCGCGAGAACGGCGCGGCCTCGTTGTCGGGCTCGATGAAGTACTGCCGGATCTCGGGTCGGATGAACTCGAACAAGAAACGCAAGTGCCCAATGACGGGGTAGTTGCGAAGGATGGCGCGCTTGGTTTGCAGCACGTCCCGCAGGCCCAGCACCGACAGCGCACCGAAAGCCAGGCACAGCCAGGGTGTCAGGTCAGTCAGGGCCCAGTTGAAGGCACAGAGGAGAAAGCCGACGACACACAACAGCCAGGAGAGGTACCGGACAGGGAACTGCTCGTTGAGGGCGTTGATCCAGCGGCGCATGGGCGTCCTTGCAAGTTTGCGACCGATCCTAGTAGCCGTGACGGGTGGCATGGCTCAGGGCGCTCCCTAGAATCGTGGCCCTCTTCAGAAGGGATTCGGTCATGGGACTCCGCCAAGTTTTGTCGCCCGTTGGGCGCTTCATCGCCCGCGCTTGGGGTTGGGTCGACGGCAGCCGCCGTTTCGCCTTCAATTTGCTATGGCTGATCATCGTGATCGCCGTGGTGGTGGCGCTGTTCAAGGGCGGTGCACCAGACCTGAAACCACAAACGACCTTGGTCTTGAACCTGGAAGGTCGCTTGGTTGAGCAACGCTCGGGCACCCCCAGCGAACGCCTGAGCAAGGAAGTGCAAGGTGAGTCGACCGACCAAACCCAGCTTCGCGATGTGCTGAAAGTGCTAGAGCACGCCGCCAAAGACGAGCGCATCGCCCAAGTGCTGCTGGATTTCTCTGGTTTCAACGGCGGCGGGCAAGCCAGCCTGCACGAAGTGGCTGCGGCCATCGAACGATTCAAGGCCAGCGGCAAGCGCGTGGTGGCCTACAGCGATGGCTATGACCAACGCAGCTACCAATTGGCCGCGCGCGCCAACGAGGTCTACATGCATCCCATGGGCGCGGTGCTGCTGGAGGGCTTTGGCCGTTACCGCAACTACTACAAAGACTTGTTCGAGCGTATTGGCGTGGACGCCAACGTGGTGCGTGCGGGCAAGTACAAGAATTTCGGCGAGCCCTACTTCGCCAACGGCCCGTCACCGGCCACCATCGAAAGCGAGGGCTACCTGTATGGCGCGCTGTGGAGCCGCTACATGGAAGGTGTGGAGGCCGCTCGCAAGCTAGAGAAGGGCGCGGTCACGACCTACATCGAGACCCTGGCCGACCGCCTCGTGGCCCTCAAGGGCAACACCGGCCAGCTGGCCGTCGAGGCCAAGCTGGTGGACGGCCTGAAGGAGCGCGACGAAGTGCGCGCCCTGATCACTGAAAAGGGCGCGAAGGACGACAAAGGCACCAGCTTTCGGCGCATTGACTTGAAGGGTTACCTGGCTCAGATCAAGCCCACCCTGCCCGGCCCGGACAAGCAGGTGGCGGTGGTGGTCGCCGAGGGCAACATCGTGGACGGCACGGCAAGCCCCGGCACCATTGGCGGCGACAGCACGGCTGCGCTGGTGCGCCGGGCGCGAGAGGACGAGCAAGTGGCAGCCGTGGTGCTGCGCGTGAACTCGCCCGGTGGTAGCGCCTTCGCCAGCGAAATCATCCGCCGCGAGCTGGAACTGACGCGCAAGGCCGGCAAGCCGGTTGTCGTGTCGATGGGCGACGTGGCGGCCTCGGGCGGTTACTGGATCAGCATGAGCGCCGACGAGGTGATCGCTGAGCCGAGCACCGTCACAGGATCGATCGGCGTGTTCGGCATGCTGCCCAACGCCACCAAAGCGCTGGACAAGATCTCGCTGCACACCGGCGGCTACGGCACCACTTGGCTAGTAGGTGCTGGCGACCCCCGCCTGCCGCTGGACCCGCGCGTGAAGCAGGCGGTGCAAGCGGCGATTGAGGGCATCTACACCGACTTCACCGGCCGCGCTGCCAAGGCCCGCAACACCACGCCCGAGGCGATCGACGCCGTCGCCCAAGGCCGCGTATGGACCGGCCAACAAGCCTTGGACCGCAAGCTGATCGACCGCGTTGGCAGCTTCCAGGACGCCGTGGCCAGCGCTGCCAAGAAGGCCAAGCTGGAGGGCACGCCCACGCTGAAGTACATCGAAAAAGAGCGCAGCCGCAGCGAGCAGCTGATCGAGAACCTGTTCAGCACCCACGCACCTGCCTTGGGCGCCGCCATCAAGCAAGCCATCGGCCTGCCGCAGCTGCCGGCACCGCTGACCGAAGCGCAGCAGGAGCTGGGCTGGCTGATGCAGGTGAACCTGCAGAACGCGAACCGCGGCCCGCTGCCCATGGCGGCGCACGTGCACTGCCTGTGTAAGGCGCCCTGATGGCCACAGCCGCACGCGGCGTGGGCCGCGTGGAGCCCATTCGCCTTGACTTCGACACCCCGCTGCCGCTGCACCGCGGCGGGGTGATGCCGGCCTACCACCTGATGGTGGAAACCTACGGCACCTTGAATGCCGCCAAGAGCAACGCGGTGCTGGTGTGCCACGCGCTCAACGCCAGCCACCACGTGGCCGGGCATTACGACGACCCGCGCAGCACCGGCTGGTGGGACAACCTGATCGGCCCCGGCCGCCCGCTGGACACCGATCGATTCTTTGTCATCGGCATCAACAACCTGGGCTCCTGCTTCGGCTCCACCGGGCCCATGCACACCAACCCCGCCACCGGCCGTGCCTGGGGCGGTGACTTCCCGTTGGTGACGGTGCAAGACTGGGTGGACGCGCAAGCGCGCGTGGTCGACCATTTCGGCATCACGCGCTTGGCCGCTGTGCTGGGCGGCAGCCTGGGCGGCATGCAGGCGCTGGACTGGAGCTTGCGCAAGCCCGAGCGCTTGGGCCACTGCCTGGCGATTGCCACCGCACCCAATCTGTCGGCCCAGAACCTGGCCTTCAACGAGGTGGCGCGGCGCGCCATCGTCAGCGACCCCGACTTCCACGGCGGGCACTTTTACGCCCACGATGTGGTGCCCAAGGCCGGCCTGCGCGTGGCCCGCATGCTGGGCCACATCACCTACCTGAGCGACGACGTGATGGACGCCAAGTTCGGCCGCGAGCGGCGCGCCGAGGAAGACGGTCGCGACGAGTTCCAGATCGAGAGCTACCTGCGCCACCAGGGTGACAAGTTCGCCGGCTACTTCGACGCCAACACCTACTTGCTGATCCAACGCGCGCTCGACGAATTCGACCCGGCTGCCGCCTTCGGTGGCAACCTGAGCGCCGCCTTTGCCAGCGCCAAAGCCAAGTTCTTGGTGGCCAGTTTCACCACCGATTGGCGTTTTTCGCCCGCGCGCTCGCGGCAGATCGTGCAGGCCTTGCTGGACAACCAACTCGACGTCACCTACGCCGAGATCGACGCCCCCCATGGCCACGATGCTTTCTTGATGGACGACCCCCGCTACCACGGCCTGCTGCGGCACCGCTTCAACCAAATCGCGACCGAGGTGGGCCTGTGAAGGCGATCGCCGACCTGATCCCGAGCGGCAGCCGGGTGCTGGACCTGGGCTGCGGCAGCGGCGAGCTGCTGGCGCTGCTGCAGCGCGAGAAGGCCTGCAGCGGCTACGGCATCGAGTTGGACGACACGCACCTGCTGGCCTGCGCGGCGCGCGGCGTGAACGTGCTGCAGCTGAACCTGGAGCAAGGCCTGTCCATGTTCCAGGACCAGAGCTTTGACGTGGTGCTGCAGCTGCAAACCCTGCAGCAGGTGCGCAACGCCGCCGAGATGCTGCAGGAAACCGTGCGCGTGGGCCGCACCGGCATCGTCAGCTTCCCCAACTTCGCGCACTGGCCCAACCGGCTGCAGGTGCTGGCCGGGCGCATGCCCGTCACGCGCACCCTGCCCTACCAGTGGCACGACACGCCCAACATCCGCGTGGGCACGCACGCCGACTTTGCGCTGCTCTGCGGCCGCCTGGGCATCCGCGTGCTGCAAAGCTTTGGCTTGCGCGGCGAGCAGCGTATCGACACAGCCCCCAACTGGCGCGCCCCGGTGGCCGTCTACGTCATCCAACGCGCCTGAAGACCTGACCACTGCAGGCCTTGCATGCCCAGGCCCTTGCCAGGTGCTTCGTCGCTGACGGCAGCCCGCGTCACGGGTTCTGCACCCCGTCCATGACGAGCTGAAACCCCTCAATCGCTCCAGGTGCTGCGGGTGCGCCGCTCTTGGTCGCGCTGGGCCGCCCAGAGGGTTTCCAGCTGCTGCCGGCCCAGCTTGGACAGCGCGATCACCTGGGCTTCGTCGCCCAAGTGCGGCAGCAGCGCCTCCATCTGCTCCAGGTTGTGTTGGCGGAACTGCTGCGCCTTTTGCCGGGCGGCATGGGGCTCCATGCCCAGCGCTTCGAGCACGCTTCGCGCGCTGACCAGCGCGCTCTCGAAGGTCTCGCGCTGGATGTGCGTCACGCCCAAGCGCCGCAGCGCGTAGTAGTGGGTGACGTTGCGGGCCCGCACCACCAGCGTCAGGTGCGGGAAGTGGGCCTGCGCCAGCTTCACCAGCTTCTCGCTTTGGGCCATGTCGTCCAGCGCCACCACCAGCACCTTGGCGCGCTCGGCACCGGCGGTGCGCAGCAGATCCAGCCGCGTGGCATCGCCGAAAAAGGCTTCCCAGCCGAACTTGCGCACGCCCTCCACCTGCTCGGCGTCGTGGTCCAGCACGGTGGCTTGTTGGCCCTGTGCCGACAGCAAGCGGCCGACGATCTGCCCATAGCGGCCGTAGCCGGCAATGATGACGCTGGCGTGCTGCGGCTCGGTCAGTTCGGGCGCGTCGCGCGCCACCGCGGGCGCGCAACCGGCCAAGCGCGGCAGCCACCAGCGGTCCACCACCAACAGCAGCAGCGGGGTGAGAAGCATCGACAGCGCGATGGCCGCCAGCAGCAGCGAGTTGGTGCGGGCGTCCAGCACCTGCGCGCCAAAGCCGGCCTGCGCCACCACGAAACCGAACTCACCGCCCTGGGCCAGCAGCAGCACGAAGAAGGGCCGGTCGCTCAGCGGCAGTTGCATGCGCCGCGCCATCGGCCACAGCACCAGGGCTTTGAGGATCACGAAACCCAGCACCAGCCCCGCCACCAGCAGCGGCGCTTGCGCCACCACGGCCAGGTCGATGCTCATGCCCACCGCCATGAAGAACAAGCCCAGCAGCAAGCCTTTGAAGGGCTCGATGTCGGTTTCCAGCTCGCGCCGGTACTCGCTCTCGGCCAGCAGTACGCCGGCCAAAAACGCCCCCAGCGCCATCGACAAACCGGCCGCCCGCATCAGCGCCGCGCTGCCCACCACCAGCGCCAGCGCGGCGGCGGTGAACAGCTCAGGGCCGCTGCCGCTGCGGGCGATCCAGCGCAGCGCCGGGTGCAGCAGCAGGCGCCCGCCCACCACCAGCGCCAGCACCATGCCCAGGGCCTTGAGGGCCTGCCAGCCGGCACCGCCTTCGCTGGCGGCCGTGGGCGCCAGCGTCAGCAGGGGGATCAGCGCCAGGATCGGGATGGCCGCGATGTCTTGGAACAGCGACACGGCCAGCACGCGCTGGCCCCCAGCCGAGGGCAGCAAGTTGCGCTCGTTCAGCACGCCCAGACCGATGGCGGTGGACGACATCGCCAGCGCCAAGCCGCCAACCACCGCCACGCGCCAATCCAGCCCCAAGGCCACCCCCACCGCCGCCAACAAGCCGGTCGACACCAGCACCTGCGCGGAGCCGGCGCCGAAGATCGGCCGGCGCATGGACCACAGGCGCTTGGGGTCGAGCTCCAGCCCGACCAAGAACAGCATCAGCACCACGCCGAACTCGGCCACGTGCAGCACCGATTGCGGGTCGGCCACCAGCGCCAACGCGCCGGGGCCAATGGCCACACCGGCCACCAGGTAGCCCAAGATGGCCCCCAGGCCCAGGCGCTTGGCCAGCGGCACCACCACCACCGCGGCAGCCAGGAACACCAGGGCCGCACTCAGCCAGTCGTTCTCGTGCATCACACCAGCTCCTGCGTGTCAGGGCGGTCGCCGGTCGCGGGGTCGGGCAGCGGCCAGGGTGTGGCCTCAAAGCCGGCGGGATAGGTGCGCACCTGGGCCAGCACCTGCTGCACATGGGCATCCAGCTCGGCGTTGTCGGCGCGGTGGGCGTGGAAAAACACGGCCGGTGGCAAGAAGCGCATGCGCGTCAGCGCCGCGGTTTGGCGGTAGGCGGGCAGGAAGGCCTCAAAGGGCAAGCTGTGCGCGCCTTCGGCGCTGTAGCTCTGGGCCGAGCCGCCGGCACTGGTGCACAACCACAGGTCTTTGCCGGCCAAGGCCGTACCGCCCGGCCCGTAGGCCCATCCGTAGCCCAGCACGTGGTCGACCCACAGCTTCATCAGCGCCGGCATGCTGTACCAATGGATGGGGTGCAGCCACACCACCAGTTGCGCCGCCTGCATCGCCGCGCGCTCGGCAGGCACATCGATCCAGTAGTCAGGGTAGAGGGCGTAGAGGTCGCGCACGCTCACCCCGGGCTCGGCCGCGAGCGCGGCGACCATGCGGCGTGTGACGCGCGAGTGGGCCAAGTCGGGGTGCGCCAACAGCACCAAGGTCGAAGCATTCGGCATGGTCAGCAGTGTGCCCTTCCGCGCCAAGCGGCACCGCTTGAGCGCCTACAGTCGGCGCTTGAACGACGCTGGTCTCAGCCCGAAGCAGGCTTTGCAGCACCACCAGTCATGACTGCGCAAGGTGGCGCGCACGCAGTACGGCCCCGAGGTCTGGGACCTTGACGCCAGCGGCCGCCTGGCCCGCATGGGCTGAAGGACCGCCCCCCATGTTTCCCGGGTAGCCCGGCAAGGGGGTGGCTGCCCACAATCGGCGTCCCCCGCCACCTGAGACTCGCATGGCCACCACACCCAAAGCACCGACCGCCGCCAAGACCAAAGCCAAGGCGTTGTCGCTGCACATCGGCTTGAACTTGGTGAACCCCAAGCACTACGCTGGCTGGGACGGCCAACTGACGGCCTGCGAGTTCGACGCCCATGACATGGCCGCACTGGCCAAGGCGCAGGGCATGAAGCCCACCGTGCTGCTCACCAAGCAAGCCACCCGCGCCAAGGTGATGGGGGCGGTGAGCGCCGCGGCCAAGGCACTGGTGAATGGCGATCTGTTTGTCCTGACCTTCAGCGGCCACGGCGGGCAAGTGCCCGACGTTGACGGCGATGAACCCGACCATCGCGATGAAACCTGGTGCCTGTGGGACGGTCAGGTGATCGACGACGAGATGTATGCAGCCCTGTCGCACTTCGCCGCTGGCGTGCGCATCTTGGTGCTGAGCGACGCCTGCCACAGCGGCAGCGCGGTGCGCACTGGCCCGCCAGCCCATGGCGGCGCACGCTCGCGCGAGATGCCTCGGCCTGTGGCGGAACGGGTGTACCGCGACAACAAAGCCTTCTACGACCAACTGCAGCACGGCCTGGGCCGCGGCCGGGTGATCGACCCTGACGCTGCGCTGGCCAATGTCAACCCCAGCCCACGCCTGGGCATCTTGGCCAAGACCTTCAAGGCCAGTGTGGTGCTGATCAGCGGCTGCCAAGACAACCAAACCTCGGCCGATGGTGATCACAACGGCCTGTTCACCGAACACCTGCTCGCCACCTGGCGCAACGGGGCCTTCAGCGGCAACTACAGCCAGTTCCACGCACGCATCCGCGCCCGCATGCCAGCCGATCAAACGCCCAACTTGTTCACCCTGGGGCCGGTGGCGCGTTTTCTGGCCCAAAAGCCATTCCAGGTTTGAGGGCCGCTCCCGTGCGCCTACGCCTGCGTTTGCTCCACGGCGACGCCCGTTTCGCGGCGCAGCCGGTGCTGCTCGGGCACTACCAAGGTGACACCCTGGTGAGCGCCGAAGCGCAGCTCGACGAACGCCTGCGGGGCCCTGCACACAAGGCCGGCCCTCTCAGCCGCCTGCACCGTTTGGGCCTGTATCCGGGCGCCCTGGGTAGCCACGCCGTGCTGGCCAACGACGTGGCGGGCGCCTGCCCACCGCACGTGGCCGTCGCCGGTTTGGGCGAGGTGGCCACCCTCACCTTGGATACCTTGCGCGACAGCCTGCAGCAAACCTTGCTGGCCATGGCCCAGGCCCAAACAGCACGGGAAGTGGCCTGCTTGCTGATCGGCACCGGCGACGGTCAGCTGCGCAGCAGCGAGGCCATTGAGGCTGCCGTGACAGCCACCCTGGCCGCCAACCGCGTGTTGGTGCAGCAGGGCCATGCCCCCTTCACCACCCTGCGCCTGTTGACGCTGTTTGAAGACGCCGCCCTGGCCGCCGCCCACGCGATGCACAGCCTGGTGCAGCAAGCCCCGTGGCGTCAGCGCGTGCAATGGACGCCCCGCGCGATCGAAACCGCCGAAGGCCACCGCAAGCGCCGGCAATACGCCCCCGACCCGCACTGGTGGCAGCGTTGGGTCATCGAGCAGACCACCGAAGCACCGCTGGACCGCCTGCGCTTCGTGGCCCTGGGCGAGCGCGCCCGCGCCGAAGCGCTGCACACCCAGGGTCAGCTCACGCTGGCCGACGACTTTGTGCAGCGCTGCGTGGGCAGCGTCGAGACCGACCCGCTGCTTCAGCGCACCTTGACCGAGCTGCTGCTACCCGCACCACTGCGCCAAGCCACGCCGCAAGCACGCGATCGCCTGCTGCTACTCGACGAAGCCGCCGCCCGTTTTCCCTGGGAGATGCTGCAGCCAGAAGGCGGCGGCGAGCCGCCCGCAGTGCAACGCCCCTTGCTGCGCCAACTGCGCGCCGACAGCTTCCGCGCGCAGCCGCAAACCGCGCCCGACACACAGCTGCTGGTGATCGGCCACCCTGACCTGCAAGGCTGGCTGCAGCTGCCCGAGCTGCCCGGCGCGCGCAGCGAGGCCGAGGCCACCGCCGCGCTGGCGCGCCGCGCCGGTGTGCCGGTCACCGCCCTGGTGGATGCGCCGGCCACGGAAATCCTGCAGCAGCTGCATGCCCAGGGCTGGCGCCTGCTGCACCTGGCCGGCCATGGGCTGCTGGGGGCGGAAGGCAGGCCCAGCGGATTGGCCATCGGCCCCGGCGCGGTGCTCAGCCCAGACGATGTGGCGCAGCTGCGCTGGGTGCCTGAGTTCGTGTTCATCAACGCCTGCCACCAGGGGCAAATCGGGGCTGCCCACGCGCGGCCCAGCAACACGCAGCCGCACCGTCTGGCGGCCACCTTGGGCGCCGCCTTCATCCGCTTGGGCGCGCGCGCCGTGGTGTGCGCTGGCTGGGCGGTGCACGACGATGCCGCGTTGGCCTTCGCCACGCCGTTCTACCGCGCACTGTTGGCGGGGGCACCATTTGCGCAAGCCCTGCACACCGCCCGCCGCGCCTGCTGGCAGGCGCACCCCCAACTGAACACTTGGGGCGCCTACCAAGCCTATGGCGACCCCAGCTGGCGGCTCCAACCCGCGGCGCGCAGCCGGCCGCCCAAGGCCGACAGCACGCCGTTCTTTCTGCCACAGGAGCTGCGCACCGCCCTGGAGAACCTGGGCGAAGCCACGCGCGCGCGCAGCCACCGCGGCGAGGACGCCGGCCTGCGCCAACGCCTGCGGGACACCTTGCGACGCGGCCCACGCAGCTGGCGCGCCCGCGGCGATGTGGCCGCCGCCTTGGGGTTTTGCTACAGCGAAGCGGGCCTGGACGCCAAAGCCCTGCTGTGGCTGGAGCGCAGCCTGCGCGCGCCCGATGGCGAAGCGCCGCTGCGGGCGGCTGAGCGCGCCGCCGCAGCCCACCTGCGGCTGGCGGCCTTGGCCACCGCCGAGGGCCCACACGCCGCCAGCGCCCTGGCCCGCGTGGATGGCGCGCTCGCCGCACTGCACGAGTTCCAGCAACGCGCGCCCAGCGCCAGCCGCCTGCTGCTGCTGGCCCAAGCTCACCAAGTGCGCTTGTGGCTGGCGCCCACGGCCGAGCAATTGCCCGGCATCCAGGCCATGGCGGCGGCTTACCGCCGCGCCTGGGATGCCGAGCCTAGCGCGCAGGCCCTGGCCGGCTGGTGCACCGCGTGCTGGCTTTGGGCAGGGCCAGGGTCGGTCCGCCTTCAGCCCTTCCATGCGCTGCTGGCCGCAGCCCAACCCGCCAATGCCCAGGATGCCGCCGCGTTGGATGTGGCGCGGTGGTTGATGGCTGGTGACCACGCAGCCGGTGCCGAGGATCTGCCCGCGCGCTTGGCCCGTGCGCTACCCCAGCTGCACCACCCACGCGACCGGCAGCGGCTGCGCGACACGCTGCACTTCCTGCTACGGCTTGGGGCCCGCCACCTGGGTGCGGCGCAGCTGCAAACCTTGCAGCGCGCCTTGCTGGCCACGCGGCCCAGCAATTGAGCCCCGCCGCACCCAGGCCACACCCAAGCCCTGCACACCGTAGGTGATGAGCGCGCACAAGTAGGCCGACCACAGGCTGTGGCTCACAAAGTGCGCACCGCGCGCCCATTGCGCCACCGAGCCCAGCAGCCCGGCCAGCAGCACCCCAGCGAGCACCCAGCGCGCCACGCGCGCCTGCCCCCGCCACAACCACACCAAACTCAAAAAGGCGAAGCTGCCCACCGCATGGCCTGAGGGAAAGCAACCGCCGGGTCCCCCATCGCGCTCGCCCCAGGCCCAGTGCGACACCCACCGCGCTGCGGCATCGCCGCCGAACTCGGCCAAGCTCCAAGGACAACTGCTCAGGCTCTGGTGTTTGAGGGTCGGCACCAGCAACAGCGCCAATAGCGTGGCCATCAAGGCCCAAGCCCGCTCGGCGCGTGTGGGCGCACCGGGCTGTGCCAAGCCCGAAGGGCGCACCAAATCCCACAGCATCCAAGCGAAAACGACCATGCCAACGTAGCGCAGCCCGTTGTGCAGCACGTGCTCGGCCCAGAACGCGTTGCGGGCGGCAAACCCCTCGGCATCGCCGAAGAGCCGCGCCACCTCAAGGTCGGCGCCGGTGGCGTCCCAGGCCATCAGACCCGCCAAACCCCACACCCATGCGCGCCAAGTGATGGAGCCGGTCATGGCGAGGCCGGCGCAGCACCTGCCACCGTCGGGCAAGCGGCCAGCATGTCCCAGCGCGGGTCGTACAGCGCCGTCTTCACATCCAGCAAGCTCAGCACGGTGTGGAACAGGTGGTCGTGCTGCGGCTTGGCCACGCGGTGGGGCAAGTCCTTCAAGCAGGTGGCCGACCAGCCCCGCGCCGCACGGAAGCCCTCGCTCAAGCCCATCAGCATCGGCACCTGGGTTTGCTCTTTGGGCGCGATGGCATAGGGCAAGCCGTGCAGATACACGCCGCGCTCGCCCAGGCTTTCGCCGTGGTCGGGGATGAAGACCATGGCCGTGTCCACCCCGCCCGATTGGCTGGCCGCCTGGAGGCTTTGCCACAGGCGTGCCAGCACCACGTCGGTGTGGCGCAGCGCGTTGTCAAAGGCGTTGGTGATCTCGGTACGGCTGCAACGGCCCAGGTCGTCCACGGCGCAGATGGGCTTGTAGGGCGCAAAGCCCTCGGGCACACGGCGGTGGTAGGCCGGACCGTGGTTACCCAGCATGTGAAGCACCCAAATCTGTGTGCCCCTGGCCGCCGCCAGGTCGGTCTCCAGGCCGTGCAACAAGCTGTCGTCCAGGCAATGGCCGTCTTTGCACAAGCCCGGGGCCAGCGGCAGGTCGCGCGTGAAGGTCTGGCCCAGGCCATCGCACACGCCCTTGCAACCACTTTGGTTGTCCAGCCATCGCACGCCCACCCCGGCCTTGGCCAGCACGTGCAGCAGCGATTGCTCGCGCCGGATGCGGCTTTCGTCGTAGTCACGCCGACCCACAGGCGCAAACATGCACGGCAGCGAAACCTCGGTATTGGTGCCGCAGGTGTCCACCACCGGGAACAGGGTCAGGCTGGGGTCGGCGCCGGTCAGGGGCGCGGTGTTGCGGGCACTGCCGTCCAGCGTGGTGTGGGGGCCCCAGTTGGCAGCACGCACGGTTTCGCCCACCACCAACACCAGCACCCGTGGGCGCTGCTGGGTGGCCCAGCTCGGGCCAGGCTGGGCGTCTTGGCCGATGGGGGTGCGCTCGCGGTGCACCTCTTTGACCTCGTTGAACAGGCTGCGTGGGAGCGACCACAGCGGGGCCGCTGGCACCACTTGGTAGCGCAGCGCTTTGTGGTTGCGCATCAGGCTGGAGAACGGCTGGAACACACTCATCAGCAGCGCCACAAACAAGCCCAGCGCCACCACCCACCACAGCACCCGGCGCAAGGCGGCACGCCACAGGCTGCGCTGCGGTGCCAGGCGCACTTGGCTGATCAGCCACCAAGCCGGCAGCGCCTGCACCAGCACGTGCAGCAGCATCGAGCCGGTGAGCAGTTCGCGCGACTCGGTCCACTCGGTGCGCAAAACGTTGCGCAGCATGTCGGGGTCCAGCGCTGCGCCCAAAGCCTGCACGTAGTGGCTGGACACTGCCGCCACCAACACCAACACCGCCAGCACCGGCCGCGCCCAGGCCCGCGCCATGAACGGCGCCAGCAACAAAAAGTGCAGCAAGGCCAGCAGGGCGAGCAGGGCCAGCAGCACCGCGCTCGCGCCCCCCTCCAGGGCTTGGCGCGCACCACCGAGAAAGCCGCGGTTGGCCGCCAAGGCCCAGTAGCAGCACAGCACGGCCAACAGGGTTTCGGTGGAGACCACCAGGCCGCCGCTGTACCGGCGGCCTGGCACTGCATCTGGGGAGGAACTGGGCGAATTCATCATGCTCACGGCCTGCATTGAGCCCGCCTACCCTGAAGCGACCCTGAAGCCGGCGCGCCAACCCGCTTGGCATGATGTGCGCCATGCGTGTACTTTTGTTGGAAGACGATCTGGTGCTGGGCGAGGGCCTGCGCGACTTCCTGCGCGCCGACGGCCATGTGGTCGACTGGTGCCAGCAGCTTTCTCAAGCCCAAGTCCTCGCGGCCAACGAGCCCTTCGACGCCTGGCTGGTGGACTGGCAGCTGCCCGATGGATCAGGCTTGCAGTGGCTGCGGCTGCAGCGCCAACGCGGCGCCACCACCCCGGCCTTGATGCTGACGGCGCGCGACCTGGTGAGCGACCGCATCGAAGGCCTGGACGGCGGCGCTGACGACTATTTGGTCAAGCCCTTCGCGCCCGAAGAACTGGCGGCCCGACTCAACGCCTGCGTGCGCCGCCACCAACCCCGGCGCTTGCGCTTGAGCGGCGGCATTGAGCTGGAGTGGGCCACGCGGGGCGTGTGGCTGGCCGAAGAGGCCGTGCTGCTCACTGCCCGTGAGTGGGCGCTGCTCGAAGCCCTGGCCCGGCGCGCCGGACGCTGGGTGGCCAAGACCGATCTCGATCACCTGGTGCTGGGTGTGGATGGCACGCTGGCCAACAGCAACAGCCTGGAAGTCCACATCGCCAACCTGCGCCGAAAGCTGGGGCGCGACAGCATCGAAACCCAGCGCGGCATGGGCTACCGGGTGGTGGCTGCAGGGGGGGCTGCATGAGCGAGCGCCCCACCCCCCGCCTGCGCAGCCTGGTGCGAGAGCTCGGCTGGCTGTTCGTGCTGGGCACGCTGCTGGCCGTGCTGGCGGTGTCGGTGGCCGGTTTGGCCGCCGTGGAAGAAGAAGTGGCCGAGCAGCTGGACGACACCCTGCGCGCCAGCGCCCAGGGCCTGGCACCCTTGCTGGCCGGCCCCTTGCCCGCCAGCGAGGCACTGGCCGCGCACATCGCTGCCGCCGAGGACCCCACGCAAACCGACAACCAGGTCGGCCACTACGGCTGGCTGCTGCTCGACGCCCAAGGCCAGCCGCTGCTGCAGGCCGGCCCGGTGCACGCCAATGAGCTGCTGGAAAAGGCGCCCAAAGCCGGCTTCAACGACACCGCACAGTGGCGCCTCTACGGCCAAGCCGTGGGCCAGACCGGCCGGCTGCTGTTGGTGGCCCAGTCCACCGCCGAGCGGCGCGAAGCGCACACCGAGGTGGCGATGGCCGCCGCCCTGGCGGTGCTGGCGGTGTCATTCATCGGCCTGCCGCTGCTGTTCGCTTACACGCGCCGCGCACTGCGTCCCTTGGGCACCCTGTCGGACCGTTTGGCCGCCAGCGAGCCCGATCCCGTCAGCGGCCATTTCACGCGCAGCCTGGGGCCGGCCGAGCGCGAAGAGTTCGTACCCATCGTGAACGCCCTGGTGGACCTGGACGCCCGCTTGGTGCGCCGATTGCGCTTCGAGCGCGCCTTCACGGCCCAGGCCGCCCACCTGCTGCGCACACCGCTGGCCGGCATCGACGCCCAGCTGGCCGTGGCCCTGCGCGAGCAACCCGGCCAAGCCCGCTTGCTGCAGGTGCGCAGCGCCACCACGCGCTTGCAAACCTTGGTGGTCGCGCTGCTGCGCCTGTTCCGCAGCACCCCCGAAGTGCGCCGCCAAGCGCTGGACGCCCGCCAGGTGCTGGCCGAGCTGCCACTGGGACCGCTGCAGCTTCTACCGGGCCCCCCGCTGCCGCTGCAGGCCGATGGTGAGTTGTTGGCGGCAGCATTCCTCAACCTCGTCGACAACGCCCAGCGCCATGGGGGCCGCACGCTGCAGCTGTCCGCCGATGGCGCGAATGGCCTGTGCTTGCACGACGACGGCGTGGGCCTGCCCGACGCCGAGCGCCTGACCTTGCAGACCGCCTTGCAAGCCGACGACGACAGCGAACCCGGCCTGGGCCTGCGCTTGGCCGACCTGGTGGCCCGGGCGCACGGCGGCCACCTGGCACTGCCCGCCACCCCAACCGGCTTTGCCGTGACCCTCCACTTCGGACCCTGCGCATGAGCTTGCACGCCCCGCAAAAGAGCACCGGCGGCATCGCCCGCGTGTTCAAAGCCTTCCGTTACTCGCTGCAGGGGCTGCGCGCCGCCGTGCAGCACGAAGCCGCCTTCCGCCAAGAGTTGGCGCTGGGCGTGGTCTTGCTGGCGCTCGTGCCTTGGGTGGCGCGCAGCCCCTGGCAGGCGCTGGCACTGATCGGCGTGGTGCTGTTGGTGTGGGTGGTGGAACTGTTGAACTCCGCCCTGGAAGCCTTGGCCGACACCATCAGCACCGAGCACCACCCCCTGCTGGGCCGCACCAAAGACCTGGGCAGCGCCGCGGTGCTGTTCACCTTGCTGCTGGCCGGCCTGACCTGGGGTTGGGCCTTGTGGGAACGATTCGTAGCCTGAGCTTGCCGTAGGCTGACGCGAAGTTCAGCGTGCTTGCTGTTCGCGCGTGGGCATCGGCCGCTGCGGCCCAGCTTCGTCACCAGCGCCCTGGGCGGCCGGGGCTGGCACCGGCATGGGCACCTCGGACGGGTTGCCGCCCCGCAGCGGCAACTGTCCCGCGGTGGGTGCTGGCATGGGCGCTGGCACAGGCGGTGGTGGCGGCACGCTGATGCCGGTTACCGGCGCCATGCTGCCAGTGGCCGCCGCCGGCGGCGGCTCCAGCCGCAGCTGGGCGCGCACCACGCCATCGCGGCCCAGGTCGGCGGTGCGTGCCGTGACCGCCAGCAACTGCGTCTCGCCATCCACCCACTGACCCACACGCACCGCGCGCGGCGGCCCGTCGTCAATGCTCAACAGGGCCACACCCTCGTGGGCTTGTGCAGCCACCGCGCGTGGCGCGGCCACGCCCAGCAGCTTGAAGCGGCTGTCGGTGGGCACAGCGGCAGCCACCGGAGCCAAGGCACCAAACAAGCGGTCGGCAGCGGCCGGGTCCATGCCCGCCGCGGGCGCGTTCAAACCCACCAAGGGCGCCGCGCTGGGTGCGCCTGCCGGCCACAAGCGCAGGCCATAGCCCACGGCCGTCAAGCCCACCAAGCCCCAAACCACTGCGGTGAATACACGTTGCAACATGGGGGGTGATTATCATGAGCCGCACCCCGTTTCACCGCCCTGCTGCGGCCTTTGTTCCCATGTGCAAAACCCTGAAGACCCGCGGCTTCACGCTGATCGAGCTGCTGGTGGTGCTGGTCATCATTGGCGCTCTGGCCGCGCTGGTCGTGCCCAACGTCCTGAACCGCGCCGACGACGCCCGCGTGACCGCCGCCAAGACCGACGTCAGCAACTTGATGAACGCGCTGAAGCTCTACAAGCTCGACAACCTGCGCTACCCCAGCGCCGAGCAAGGCTTGAACGCCCTGGTGAGCCGCCCGACGGTGGGCACCCCGCCGCCGAACTGGAAGCAGTACATCGAGAAGCTGCCCAAAGACCCCTGGGGCAACGACTACCAGTACGCCATTCCCGGCCGCGCTGGTGAAGTGGAAGTGATGAGCTTCGGCCGCGACGGCAAAACCGGCGGCGAGGGCATCGACGCCGACATCGGCTCCTGGCAGTAAAGGGTGAACGCCCAGCGCGGCTTCACCTTGATCGAGCTGCTGGTGGTGGTGGCCTTGTTGGCCATCGTCACTGCGGCCGCGACGCTGGCGATCCGTGACCCGGCCCAAACGCAGCTGGAGCGCGAAGCCGAGCGCCTGTGCGCGCTGCTGGAAAGCGCCCGCGCCGAGGCCCGCACGCAAGGCCTGCCCGTGCGCTGGCGGCCGCGTGTCGCCGACGACGGCAGCAGCCAGTTCCAGTTCGAGGGCCTGCCCGCCAAGCACGGCCTGCCCGAGCGCTGGCAAGGCGACGCGCCGACCGTGATCTGGTCAGGCAACGCCAGCGCACTGACGCTGGGGCCTGAGCCGCTGCTACCCCCACAGAGCCTGACGCTGCGCCTGAACGGCGCCGAGGTGCACGTGGGCAGCGATGGCCTCAGCGCCTTCGACATCCAGCGCGAAGCCCGATGAAAGCGCGTGGCTTCACCCTTGTCGAGGTGCTGGTGGCGCTGACCATCGTCGCCATCGCGCTGGGCGCCGGCCTGAAAGCGGCCAGCGCCATGACCGACAACGCGACGCGGCTGCAGCTCGTCAGCGCCGCGCAGTGGTGCGCCGAGAACCAGCTCACCGAGATCCGCCTCACCCGGCAGTTCCCGGGTGTGGGCGACAGCCCGTTCGGGTGCGAGCAACTGGGCCAAACCTTTGTCGGCCAGCTCAGCGTGCGCAGCACCCCCAACCCCAACTTCCGCCGTGTGGACGCCATCGTTGGCACCGCCGGCGTGCCGCGGCTGATCGTGGTGACCACCGTGGTGGGGCGCTTCTAGTGCGGCCGGCCCGCGGCTTCACCTTGGTGGAGGTGCTGGTGGCCATGGCGCTGATGGCGCTGATGGCGGCCATGGCCTGGCGCGGCATCGACGGCCTGCTGAAGAGCCGCGAGGTGGCGCAAGCCTCGGTCGACCGCAGCACGCGGCTGCAAACCGTGATGGCGCAGTGGGAGCAAGACCTGGCCGAGCTGCAAGAGAGCCAGGTCGTGCCCGCGCTCGATTTCGATGGCCGCCACCTGCGCCTGACGCGCCGCAGCCCCGACGGGCTGCAGGTCGTGGTCTGGTGGGTGGCGGAAGGGCGCTGGTGGCGCTGGGCCTCGGCCCCGCTGACCAACGTGGCCGATCTGATGCGCGCCCACGAGCGGGCCCAGCAGTCCACCACCCTGGCGGCCCAGGCGCTGGCGGTGCTGCCGGGCGTGGAGGGCTGGCAACTCGCCTACTTCCGTGGCAATGCCTGGACCAACGCCATGTCCAGCGGCGACCTCGAAGCCGCCGCCGCCACCGCGGCCAAGGACGCCGCCGTGGCGGCAGGGAGCACACCGAACGCCAGTGGCGGCGCCACGCCGCCGGCCAGCGGCGCCAGCGCCCCCACGGTCGGTCAAACGGAAGCTCGCGTCGTGCTGCCAGCAGGCATCCGCCTGCAACTCGTGTTTGAGGGTGGCAGTGGCTGGGGTGGCCCCTTGACCAAGGTCACCGCCGTGCCGGGGGGGGCCTGATGAACCACAGCCCAGCACCCAGCAAGCGCCAGGGCGCCGCCCTGCTCACCGCCCTGCTGATCGTGACCCTGGTGGCCACGCTGGCCGCCGCCATGGTGTGGCGCCAGGTGCGCGCCGTGAACACCGAAGCCGCCGACCGCGCGCGCACCCAGGCCGCCTGGGTGCTGAACGGCGCGCTGGACTGGGCACGGCTGATCTTGCGCGAAGACGCGCGCGCCAACCGCAACGAGGAGACCGATCACCTGGGCGAGGTTTGGGCCGTGCCACTGGCTGAAGCCCGGCTGTCCACCTTCTTGGCCGCCGACCGCGACAACGCCCGCGCCGACGAAGGCCCAGAGGCCTTCCTGAGCGGCACCATCGACGACGCCCAGGCGCGCTACAACTTGAACAACCTGCTGCGCAGCCGCGAACCCGACGCCCTGGAGGCGCGCACCGTGCAGCGCCTGTGCTTGCACGCCGGCGTGGCCCCCAGCGTGGCCGAGACCCTGGTGACGCGCTTGCGCGCCGCTGCCAACACCGGCAACGAGGGCGCCAGCACGCCACTGCGTCCACGCACCGTGGCCCAGCTGGCTTGGCTGGGCTTGGACGCCGAATCGATCCGCCGGTTGGAACCTTTTGTTACCTTGTTGCCCGTCCCCACACCGGTCAACCTGAACACCGCACCGCGCGAAGTCATCGCCGCCCTGATCGAGGGGCTGGACCTGGCCAGCGCCGAGCGTTTGGTGCAGGCGCGCCGCAACACGCCATTCAAAAACCTCGACGCCGTCAAGGCCCTGCTGCCCCAAGGTGCAGCGCTGAGTGGCGAGCGGGTGTCGGTGGCCAGTGGCTACTTTTTGATCGGTGGCCGGCTGCGACTGGACGAGCGCGTGATGTCGCAGCAATCCCTGGTGCGCCGCCGTGGCCTGGACGTGGAAGTGGTTTGGCGCGACCGCGTCAGCAGCACCGCCCAGGGCATCGTCAACCCCAGCATCAGCGGCGCCCCCCGTCCCTAGAATCGCGCGCCCTCCTCCGCCACGATGTCCACACTCCTTCTCCTCCTGCCCGATGGCCCTGCCGCCGATGGCTTCGATGCCTGGGACTGGCAGCTTGTGGGCGCCCAAGGCCAGCCCCTGGGCCACGGACGCGACGTGACCGCGGCACTGCCCCCGGCTGACGATCTCGTGCTGGTGCTCGGCGCGCGCGCCGTCAGCTGGCTGCGCACCACCTTGCCGCGCACCCCTGCCAAACGCTGGCGTGCCGCACTGGCAGGCCTGCTGGAAGAGCAGTTGCTGGACGACCCGGAGCACCTGCACTTGGCCTTGCCCGCCAAGGCACAGCCGGGCGAGGCGGTGTGGGTGGCTGCCACCCCTTTGGTGCCGTTGCGCAGCGCCTGCGAAGCCTTGCAGACCGCCAACCGGTTTGTCGACCGCATCGCCCCCACGTCGTGGCCGCTGGAGGGTGAAGCCGGCGCAGGCCATTTCCTTGCCGATGGCGAGCGCACCCAACTGTTGTGGCGCGATGCTGAAGGCGCCACCGTGCTGCCGCTGGCTGGCGGGTTCACCCGCACCCGGCTACCGGCCGAGCAAGTGGCGAACGCCAGCTGGACCGCTGAGCCCGCCGCCGTGCAAGCGGCCGAGGCCTGGCTGGCCGGTGCAGCGCCGGTATCCGTGCGCACGCCGGCAGCGCTGGCCGCTCAAGCGCTCCAGTCCCCCTGGGACCTGCGCCAGTTCGAGCTCGCGCCGCGGATCCATGGCCTGCAACGGGCCAAACTGATTTGGCACCGCTTCATGCAGCCTGACTGGCGCGCGTTGCGTATCGGTCTTGCCGTTTTGTTGGCTCTGCAACTGCTCGGCTTGAACCTGTTGGCTTTGCAGCAGCACCGTGCGCAAGCGGCCAAGCAAAGCGCCATCGAGGCCTTGTTCCGCAGCGGCTTCCCCCACAACACCGCCGTGAAAGACGCCGCGGCCCAAACGCCGCGGGAGCTGGCCCGTTTGCGCGCCAGCGCGGGTCAACCCGGCCCGCGCGACCTCGAGCCCCTGCTGGCCGCCGCTGCCCGGCATTGGCCACCGGGTGTGGCGCCACTGCAAGCGCTCGATTACCAAGCCGGCTCGCTCACCCTCTCGGCCACCGACTGGGGCGACGAGCAACTTGAACCCTTCCGCCAAGCGGTGGCCGCCAACGGCATCCGTGCCACCCGCGACGGCGCGCGCATCGTGCTGCAAGTGCCATGAACGCCCCCTCCCCCCTGCGCGCCAAGTGGGCCGCTCTGAACGAACGCGAGCGCCTCGGGGTGACCGTGGCCGCCGCCGTGGTGGCTGTGGCCTTGCTGGTCGGTGTGGCCATCCGCCCCGCCTGGCAAACCTTGCAGCAAGCTCCCAAGCGCATGGCCACGCTGGACGCCGAGCTCGAAGCCCTGCAACGCGGCGTGGCCGAGGCCCAGGTGCTGCGCCAAGTGCCCCCGGTGGCACCCCAGCAGGCCCAGGAAGCCCTGCAGGCAGCCACCCGCTTCCTGGGTGAGCAGGCCCAGCTCAGCGTGCAAGGCGACCGCGCCACCCTGCGCGTGACGCAGATCAGCGGGCCGGCCCTCACCCGCTGGCTGGGCGAGGTGCGCCAAGGCGCCCGCGCCAGCACCCTTGAAGCCCAGCTGCAGCGCAGCGGCGACGGCTACACCGGCACCCTGGTGCTGCAACTCGGCGCAGGCGGCTGATGGCCCCAACCGCCCGCAAGCCGCGCCCCAGCCTGTGGCTGGCGGCCGTGGCGTTGCTGCTGGGCGCGCTGGTGGCCTTGGTCACGCAGGCGCCGGCGCGCTGGCTCACCGATTGGGTGGCCACGCAGACCCGGGAGCACGTGCTGCTGACCGACAGCCGCGGCACGCTGTGGAACGGCTCGGCCCAAGCGGTGCTGAGTGCCGGGGTGGGTGGCCGCGACGCCGCGCGCTTGCCCGGCCGCACGCACTGGCGCTGGGGCTGGCAAGGCGGTGCCGCCGTGCTGCACCTGCGCCTGGATTGCTGCACCGACCAAACCGTGGCACTGCGCGTGCAGCCCGGCTGGGGCCGATTGCGCCTGAGCCTGCCCGACCAAGCCACGCCGCTGCTGCGCTTGCCCGCCAGCTGGCTGACCGGCCTGGGCACGCCCTGGAACACCTTGCAGTTGGCCGGGCAGCTGCACTTGAGCACCCAGGCCTTTGCGCTGCAAGCCCAAGGCACGCGCTGGGCGGTGGAAGGCATGCTGCAGCTCGACCTGCTCGACATCAGCAGCCGCGTGGCCACCGTGGCCCCGCTGGGCAGCTACCGCTTGCGCATGGCCCCCGGCACGTCCACGCCGCTCCAGCTCAGCACCTTGCAAGGCGCGCTGCAACTCAGTGGCCAAGGCCAACTGGCACCGCGGCTGACCTTCACCGGCGAGGCCCAGGCCGCGCCCGGCGCCGAAAGCGCCCTCAACAACCTGCTCAACATCGTGGGGCGCCGAGATGGCGTCCGTTCGCTGATCGTTATCGGATAGCGCTTGCCATGACCACCACCCCTCAGGCCACTTCCTTGCCCAGCACCCTGCGCCCGCTCGTCCACCGCGGGGTGGCTTTGGCGGCCGCAGCCTGCATCAGTGGCCTGGGCGCACCAGGCGCTTGGGCTCAGGCTCAACGCGGTCCGGCGGTGCGCGCCGAAACCCCGGTCACCGTCAACTTCGTGAACGCCGAGATCGATGCCGTGACACGGGCCATGGCCAACATGCTGGGGCGCACCATCGTGGTCGACCCGCGGGTGAAGGGCCAAATCACGCTCTACAGCGACCAGCCGCTGCGGCCCAGCGAGGCCTACGCGCAGTACTTGGCCGCGTTGCGCGGCCTGGGTTTTTCGGTGATCGACGCTGCCGGCCTCTACAAGGTCGTGCCCGAGGCCGAGGCCAAGCTGCAAGCCACCGGGGTGTTGCTGGACCACCAGCGCGCCCGCGGCGACCAGGTGCTGAGCCAGATCTTCACGCTGCGCCACGAGAACGCCAACAACCTGGTGGCGGTGCTGCGGCCCTTGGTGAACGTCAACAACACCATCAACGCCAACCCCGGCAACAACACGTTGCTGATCACCGATTACGCCGACAACTTGGCGCGCTTGGCCAAGATCATTGCGGCGCTGGACACCCCGTCCAGCACCGACATTGAGATCGTCCCGCTGAAGCACGCAGTAGCCAGCGACATCGCTGCATTGGTGCAACGCCTGAGTGACGGTGCAGGCGCCGTGCCAGGTCAACCCGGTGGCACGGGGGCAGGGGGCGGCGGCAGCGTCCTGGCCGACCCGCGTGGCAACGCTTTGATCTTGCGTGCGCCCAACGCGGCGCGGTTGGCCAGCTTGCGACAGCTGATCCAGCAGCTGGACGTGCCCATGAACGACGCGATGGGCCAGATCCGCGTTGTGCCCTTGCGCAACGCCGACGCCACCAAGCTCGCCACCATCTTGCGCGCCGCCTTCGCAGCGCAGAACACCGCAGCCACCGCCAACAGTGGTTTGGGCGGCGCCAGCGGTGGCACGGGCACCGGCACACCGGCCCCCAGCACGGCCAGCACGAACAACGCAGGCAGCGCCGCCGGCGCCACCACCGGGGCCTTGTCGCAAGCTGCCAGTACGCCGGTGGCGGCCAGCCCCAGCCCCAGCACCGGCGGCAACGTGCAAGCCGACCCGAGCACCAACTCACTCATCATCACGGCGCCGGAGCCGCTGTACCGCCAGATGCGCGCCGTCATCGACCAACTCGATGGCCGCCGCGCGCAGGTCTACGTTGAAGCCATGATCGTCAAGGTGGACGCGAACAAGAGCGCCCAGTTCGGTGTGCAGTGGCAGAACCTGTTCGGCAACAAGGGTGACGCCACCATCGTGGGCGCCGGCACCAACTTCGGTGGCGGCAACAACAACATCATCAACCTCACCGGTGGCATTGCTGGCGGCCGCACCGCGGCCACCACCTCGCTGGCCACCAACCCCATCGCCAATGGCCTGAACCTGGGCGTGGTGAAGAAGTTCGGTGACCTGTACACCCTGGGCGCACTGGCCAACTTCCTGGAAACCCAAGGCGGCGGCAACGTGCTGTCGATGCCCAACCTGGTGGCACTGGACAACGAAGAGGCCAAGATCGTGGTCGGCCAAAACGTCCCCTTCCTGACCGGCAGCTTCACCCAAGGCACCGGCACCGGCGGCACCAACCCGTTCCAAACGGTGGAACGCCGCGACGTGGGCCTGGTGCTGAAGGTGCGCTCGCAGATCGGCGAGGGTGGCGCCATCCGCATGGTGGTCTACCAAGAGCTGTCGTCGCTGGGCGCCTCCAGCGCCCAAGGCCCGATCACCAACAAAAGCACCGTGGAAACCTCGGTCACGGTCGACAACGGCGACCTTTTGGTGCTGGGAGGCCTGATGCAGGACGAATACACCGATGGCACCAGCGGCGTGCCGGGTCTTTCGAAGATCCCGCTGCTGGGCAACCTGTTCAAGGGCGAAGACCGCAAGCGCACGAAGAGCAACCTGATGATCTTCTTGCGGCCCGTGGTGATGCGCAGTGCCGACGAAGCCAACACGCTGACGATGGGCCGCTACGAGCTGATCCGCGCCGAGCAGGGCCAAGCGCAGCCGCGCAACAGCCTGGTGCTGCCCGACACCGGCGCCTCTCAGTTGCCCGCCTTGCCCACCCCCAAAACCAAGCCGCAGTGAGCCGCGCCGTGGCCACCCGTTACCCCCTGCCCTACGCCTATGCCAAGCAGCAGCGCCTGCTGCTGGAGGTGAGCGCCGACGAGCGCGTGCTGTGGGCCGCCCCTGACTGCACCTGGTCGGCCCTGAGCGAGGTGCAGCGCTTGCACCCGGTTGACCGCCTTGAGAGCTTGGCACCAGCGCCCTTGCTGGACCGTATCCAACTGGCCTACGCCGGCAGCGAAAGCAGCGCGGCGGTGGTGGTGGGTGAAGTTGAGTCAGCAGTTGACCTGGGCCGCTTGCTGCAAGACCTTCCGGCGGTGGAAGACCTGCTGGAGGCAGCGAACGACGCGCCCATCATCCGCATGCTGAATGCACTGCTGACGCAGGCCGCCAAGGACGGCGCCAGCGACATCCACATCGAGCCCTATGAGCGCAGCAGCGCCGTGCGCTTCCGGGTGGACGGCAGCTTGCGCGAAGTGGTGCAGCCCAACCGTGCGCTGCACGCCGCGCTCATCAGCCGGCTGAAGATCATGGCCGAGCTGGACATCTCCGAGAAGCGCCTGCCGCAAGACGGCCGCATCAGCCTGCGCATCGGCGGACGGGCGATCGACGTGCGCGTCTCCACCCTGCCCAGCGCCCATGGCGAGCGCGCGGTGCTGCGCTTGCTGGACAAGAGTGACGCCAAGTTCAACCTCTCGTCGCTGGGCATGGCCGACGACCTGCTCGACCGCTTCCGTCGCCTGGTGGGCCAGCCGCACGGCATCGTGCTCGTCACCGGCCCCACCGGCTCGGGCAAAACCACCACGCTGTACGCGGCGCTGCAGACCATCGACACCAGCACCAGCAACGTGCTGACGGTGGAAGACCCGATCGAGTACGAGCTGGCTGGCATTGGGCAAACGCAGGTCAACAGCAAGATCGACCTGACCTTTGCCAAGGCGCTGCGCGCCATCCTGCGGCAAGACCCCGACACCATCATGATTGGCGAGATCCGCGACTTCGAAACCGCGCAGATCGCCATCCAAGCCTCGCTCACCGGCCACTTGGTGCTGGCCACGCTGCACACCAACGATGCCCCCAGCGCCGTCACCCGGCTGGCCGACATGGGCGTCGAACCCTTCTTGCTCAGCTCCTCGGTGCTGGGCGTGATGGCGCAGCGCTTGGTGCGCAAGCTGTGCAGCAGCTGCAAACGGCAAGACGCCGACGGCCATTGGCATGCCGTGGGTTGCCCCGACTGCGGCGGCACCGGCTACAAGGGCCGCACGGGCATTTACGAGCTGCTGACGGCCAATGACACCGTGCGCCAACTCATCCACGAAGGTGCCCCAGAAAGCGCCCTGTGGGAAGCAGCCCGCGCCAACGGCTTGCGCTCGATGCGCGAAGACGGCGAGCGCTTGGTGCGCGAAGGCGTGACAACCCTGGAAGAAGTGCTGCGCGCCACGCGGGACTGACATGCGCCCCCAGGCTTGCTCCTCCGGATCTTCGCCACCCCCCGAGGGGGCTGGTCCGCCTTGGGGCAGCCCGGCGGCGGACCTTTTCGACTGAACCCATGCCTGCTTACCGATTCGAAGCCCTCGACGCCAACGGCCGCAGCCAAAGCGGCCTGCTGGAAGCCGACCACCCGCGCGCCGCGCGGGCGCAGCTGCGCGAGCGGGGGCTGACGCCGCTGCAGGTGGACGTGGTGGCGCAAACCACCGCCAAGGCGGGGGGGTGGTCGATGCGGCCGCGGGCCTTCAACAGCGCCGGGCTGGCGGTGTGGACACGCCAACTGGCCGGCTTGGTGGGCGCGGGCCTGCCACTGGAACGCGCGCTGACCGCGCTGGCGGACGAGGCCGAAGAGCCGCGCCAGCGCGAACTGCTGGCCCAGCTGAAGGCCGAGGTGAACGGTGGTGCCAGCTTCGCCCGCGCGCTGGGCACGGCCCCGCGCGAGTTCGACGAGGTCTACCGCGGCGTGGTGTCTGCCGGCGAGGCCAGTGGCGCTTTGGGTGCCGTGCTGGAGCGCTTGGCCGACGACCTGGAAGCGCAGCAGTCGCTGCGGGCCAAGCTCATCGGCGCCATGGCCTACCCGGCGGTGGTGTGCTTGATCGCGCTGCTCATCATTGGCTTCTTGGTCGCCTACGTGGTGCCACAAGTGGCCCAGGCTTTCACCAGCACGCGGCAAACGCTGCCGGCGCTCACCGTGGGCATGCTGGCCGTGTCCTCGTTTGCGCGCAGCTGGGGCTGGCTGGTGCTGCTGGGCCTGGCTGCGGGCGGCGCGGGCTTGAGCATGGCGCTGCGCGAGCCGAGCTTTCGCCAGCGTTTTGATGCTGGGTGGCTGCGCCTGCCGCTGATTGGGCGCATGGCCCGCGGCTACAACGCTGCGCGCTTTGCCGCCACGCTGGGCATGCTCGCTGGGGCCGGCGTGCCGATCTTGAAGGCCCTGCAAGCCGCCGCCGAAACGCTGGGCAACCACGCCATGCGGGCCGACGCTTTAGACGCCTTGGTGCAGGTGCGCGAAGGCGCGCCACTGGGGGCCGCCTTGGCGGCCAAAAAGCGCTTCCCAGGCTTGCTGTCCATGTTCGCCCGCCTGGGCGAGCAAACCGGTCAGATGCCCGAGATGCTCACCCGCGCGGCGCAGCAGCTGGGCAGCGAGGTGCAGCGCCGCGCACTGGCCGCCGCCACCATCCTGGAGCCGCTGCTGATCGTGGCCATGGGCGCGGTGGTGCTGCTGATCGTGATGGCGGTGATGCTGCCCATCATCCAGCTGCAGTCTTTCGTACGCTGATCAAAACGGCGGCCAATTCGGCCGCGGTGCAGGGCTTGGTGATGAAGGCGTTCATGCCCACCGCCAGCGCGCGCTCGCGCTCGTTGCTGAGCGAGGCGGCACTCACCGCCACGATGGGCAGGTGGGCAGCGCGGGGATCTTGGCGCAGGCGCTCGGCCGCGCTCCAGCCGTCCAACTCGGGCATGTGCAAATCCATCAGCACCACGTCCAGCGCCGGCAGCTGGGCCAGCGCCATCTGCACCGCCTGCAAACCGTTGGCCGCTGTGCGCACCTGCGCGCCCAACTGGTGCAACTGGGCTTGCAAGATCAGGGTGTTGACCGGGTTGTCCTCTGCCAACAAGGCGCGCAGGCCATGCAGCGGCTGCTGACCCAGCGGCCGCTCCTGCGGCTGTACTTCCCCCAGCACCGCCGGCAGCGGCAAGGCAACCCAGAAGCGGCTGCCTTGACCCGGCGCGCTGTCGACACCCACCTCCCCGCCCATGGCCAGCGCCAGCTCACGGCAGATCGACAGGCCCAACCCCGTGCC